>NZ_JCAFWP010000002.1:0-273576 GCF_059295135.1 Stenotrophomonas sp. INTA L402-1 | reverse complement strand
TCCCCTTTGGGGGCCGTACGATCCTTTATCGACGTTCGTGTGCGGGATGGGGATCGCTCGACTCGTCTGTCGGCTAGTATCCGCAGATGCATGCTTGACGGTCCCTCCACCCTGGCTCCTACATACCGCGTAGGAGCCGGGAGGAACATACAAGCTTGCTCGACTGGGGTTCCCGCCAACGGCGCAGCCCCTCGTGGCTGGTTGCTTGGTCGTGTAAAGCAAAAGCCGCGCTTGGCCGGGCGGGGTGGGTTCGCGGGGGACGCCGTGAATCCGTCCTTGGAGGCTTGGCCGCGGCATCCATGCCGCGGACACCCCCGCGAACCCACCCCGCCCGGCCTCTGACAGTTTCCGTGGGCGTCCAGCCACGGAGAAGAAAAAAGAAAATCAAAATCAAACGCCGGTCGCTTCGCTCCTGGTAGCAACCAAGGTTGCCACCCACCAGTTCGCAGTAGCCATCAACCAGATTCGCAGTTCACCAACCGTCACCGGGAAACTGTCAGGGGTGGGGCGGTGTGGGTGGGCAGGACCGTTGGCGCCATGGGCCCGAGGCATGTCTCGGGCGGGTTGGGCAGGACGCCCAACCCCGGTCTTGCCGTGTGCGCAGGACAGCGCACACGAGCAAGGCGCCATCGAGCCCCCATGGACGGGTTTACGGCGTGTCCTGCCTGCCCACACCGCCCCGCCCAACAAACAGAAAAGCCAGAGCCGGCTGTTGCTCCGGCTCTGGCTTTCAGGATTGCCGGCCAGCGGCCGGCACTACCGCGGGTGCCGGGCCGCAGGCCCGGCCGATCAACTCACACCACCGGTTCGCGCAGGGCGGGGTTGTCCCAGCCCGGGCGCGGTGCGAAACGGTCACCATGGCGCTGCTGCAGCGCCTTCAACCGCTCGACGATCGCGTCGGCACCCACCGCGCGGATGTGCTGGATCGGACCACCGCGGAACGGTGCGAAGCCGGTGCCGAAGATCACGCCGGCATCCAGCAGGTCCGCATCGGCCACCACGGCTTCGTGCAGGCAGGCCACCGCTTCGTTCAACAGCGGCAGGATCAGGCGGTCCTCCAGATCGGCCGGGGCCTGGTAATCGCTGGCCACGTCCGGCTTTTTCGGCTTGCCGTTCTCCCAGGTGTAGATGCCCTGGCCATCCTTCTTGCCGCGCTTGTCCGGTTCCACCGTCTGCAGCGCGGCCGGAATCTGCAGGCCCAGGAACGGTGCCAGTTCGCGGCCGACACCGGCGGCTACGTCCAGGCCCACGGTATCGATCAGTTCGATCGGGCCCATCGGCATGCCGAACTTCACCGCCGCCCTGTCGATCACCGGGCCCGGGATGCCTTCGGCGTAGGCAGTGGCGGCTTCCAGCATGTACGGGAACAGCACACGGTTGACCAGGAAGCCCGGGCTGCCGGCCACCGGCACCGGGAACTTGCCCAGTGCCTTGCAGAACGCGGCCAGGCGACGTTCGGTCTCAGGCGCCATGCCGTCGTGATGGATGATTTCCACCAGCGGCATCTGCGCGACCGGGTTGAAGTAGTGCAGGCCAGCGAACTGTGCCGGGCGCTGGATGTGGTCGCGCAGCTCCACCAGCGGAATCGACGAGGTGTTGGTGGTCAGCAGCGCATCCAGCTTCATCTTCGGTTCCAGCGTCTGGTACAGCGCGCGCTTGGCTTCCGGGTTCTCGATGATCGCCTCGATCACCAGATCGGCCTCGGCCACGCCGCTGCCTTCCAGGTCGGCACGCAGGCGCGCGGCCACTGCAGGACGCTTGCTCTCGTCGCGCACCTTCTTGGCGAACAGCGCCTGCGCGCGTTCCATGGCCGGGTCGATGAAGCGCTGCTCGCGGTCCTGCAGGGTCACCTCGAAGCCCTTGTAGGCGGCCCACGCGGCGATATCACCGCCCATCACGCCGGCGCCGACCACGTGCACGTGGCGGATGCCGGAATCACCACCGCCGAGGCCCTTCAGGCGCTCGGTCAGGAAGAAGATGCGGATCAGGTTACGCGCGGTCGGCGTGCTGGCCAGCTTCACCACCGCGCGACGTTCGGCATCCAGGCGCGCCTGGATCGGCTTGCCGCCGCTGCGCTGCCAGGTGCTGATCAGCGCGTAGGGCGCCGGGTACTGGTCCTTCTTGGCCTTGCGCGCGACCTGCTTGACCATCTGCGGTGCCAGCAGGGTGCGTGCCAGCCAGGTGTTGGTGGCCCAGGCCGTCGCGCGCTGCTTGAACGGGCGGGTGGTGCCGGACAGCGCCAGCGCTACGGCCGTGTCGAGCACCACCGCCGGTGCCACCACCTTGTCGACCAGGCCGATGCCACGCGCAGCCGAGGCTGACAGGGTGCGGCCGGTCAGCATCATGTCCATCGCCGCCGGTGCGCCCACCAGCTGCGGCAGGCGCGCGCTGCCACCCCAGCCCGGGAAGATGCCCAGCTGGGTCTCCGGCAGGCCGATGCGGGTGCTGCTGTCATTGGAGGCCACGCGGTAGCGGCAGGCCAGCGCCAGCTCGGTACCGCCGCCCAGGCAGTGGCCGTGGATGGCTGCCACGGTCGGGCAGGGCAGCTCGGCCAGCTTCTGGTAGGTGGACTGGCCACGGCGGATGGCATCGTTCACGGTGCCGCGGCGGTCGAATTCCTGGAATTCCTTCAGGTCGGCACCGGCAATGAAGCCGGCCTTCTTCAGCGACTGGATCACCACGCCCTTGGGCGGGTCCAGTGCAATGCGCTCAAGCAGGTCGCCCAGTTCCAGCAGCACGTCCTGCGACATGGCGTTGACGCTGCTGTCCTGACGATCCAGGGAGAGAACCACCACGCCGTCGTCGCGGATCTCGGGGTGCCAGTGGCTGAAGCGGAGACCATCGAAGCCTGAGAGCATGGACGTTCCATCCGGTTGTGTATGGAGAAGCGGCTATGATCCAGAGGTTGTTTCCCCCGCGTCAAATCCCAATAGCAGGGGAGTGGCGACCCCGGATCCATGGCCGTGGACCGGGACGCTAACGGAACGGTGGTTAAAAGCTGGTGCGGCGCCAGGTGATCGGCGACTGAACTTTTCCCGGGATTGGCAGTCTCATTGCCCGACGTCGGTTGGGCTGACAGGAGTGCGGCCCCTCATGGCCGATGTTGATACACCTCAGGAGCTGGATCTGGAACTGGTCCGGCGCGTGCAGCACGGCGAGAGCGCCGCGTTCGATGTCCTGGTGCGCAAGTACCAGCATCGCGTGGTGGCCCTGGTCGGTCGCTACATCGCCGACTGGAGCGAATGTCAGGACGTCGCCCAGGACACTTTCATCCGTGCGTACCGCGCGATCGGAAGTTTCCGCGGCGATGCCCAGTTCTCAACCTGGTTGCATCGAATCGCCGTGAATACCGCCAAAAACTACCTGGCTTCACACAATCGACGGCCGCCGACCGATGACATCGACATCGGTGACGCCGAACAGTTCGACAGCGGGACGCGCTTGCGCGACACCGATACGCCCGAACGCGAGTTGATGCGCCAGGAACTGGAACAGACGGTGATGAAGGCCGTCAATGCGCTGCCGGAAGAACTCCGGTTGGCGATCACCCTGCGCGAGGTGGAAGGCCTGAGTTACGAAGATATCGCGCAGAAAATGGGGTGCCCGATCGGCACCGTGCGTTCACGGATCTTCCGGGCGCGCGAGGCGATCGACACCGAACTCCGGCCGCTGTTGGACATCGGCAGCGCCACCCGTGAGAAGAGCCGCGTATGACCAGTAATCCGTTCAACGAATCGCAGAACCACCAATCGCCCGCCGGGCAGCGCCTGGACCAGCGCCATCGCGAACAGCTGTCGGCCCTGGTCGATGGCGAGCTGGGCGCCGACGAAGCGCGCTTCCTGCTGCGCCGGATGGAGCACGACCCCGAGCTGGCCGGCTGCCAGGAACGCTGGCAGCTGCTGGGTGACGTGATGCGCGGGCAGGCCTCGGCGCTGGCGCCGGCCGGCTTCAGCGCGGCCGTGGCCGCCGCCATCGCTGCCGAACCGGCGCCGCAGGCCGAGCCGCGCCGCGAGGTGCGCCGCAGCGGTTGGCGGGCCTGGGGCGGTGGCGCCGCACTGGCCGCCTCGGTGGCGGCGGTGGCGCTGTTCATGGGCGGCGAGAAGCTGAAAGAGGCCACCCCGGGCGAGCCGCTGGCACCGCAGGTGATCGCCAGCCAGGCCGAACTTGCGCCCGCGCCGACGACGCCGGCTCCGGTAACCGAAGCCTCGGTGGATACCGCCGCAATGGCCGTGGCCGGTGTACCGGCAGTGGCCATGGCCGCGGCCAGCCGACGCCAGGACACCCGTCGCGCCAGCGCTACCCGCAGCCAGCAGGCCGCGCGTGCCGCCCAGCGCGAGGACATGCCGCAACGCGCCGTGGCCGCCGCACAGGCGCCGCTGACCCCGACCGTGCCGGCCAATGCCAGCCGCAACATGCCGTTCGGTGAGGTTGGTGGCCTGCAGGCGCGACCGTGGCCGCGCTCCAGCCTGGCGCCCGCTGCCGGTGGCGCGCTCAATGCGAGCTTCCCGGCCCACGCCGGGGGCGCCGCGTTCTACCCGTTCGAGCCGCGCCTGCAGGACGACCTGCCGGTGCCGCCGCGCCCGCGCGACTGAGCCGGGCGCTTTCACGCCCCGCCGTCGGCGGGGCCCGTATTCCTCTTTCCATCCGATCCGGAGGTTGCCGTCCGATGACTCCCCGACTCCGCACGCAGGCCATGGGCCTGCTGGCCCTGACCCTGCCGTTGGTGGCCTGCGCGCAGGCCCCGGCTCCGGCCGCCCAGACCCAGGCCGCGCCGGCCGCCGCGCCGCGGGCCCCGGCCCAGCCGCTGGTCACGGGCCTGCCTGACTTCACCAATCTGGTCGAACAGGTCGGGCCTGGCGTGGTCAACGTCGACACCACCATCGTCCGCAACAACCGCCAGGCCTCGCGGGGCCCGATGGGCGGCGACGATGACATGCCGGAGTTCTTCCGCCGCTTCTTCGGCCCGGATTTCCCGATGCCGGGGCAGGGCCCGGGCGGTCCGGACGGTGGCCCCAGCATCAAGGGCCGCGGCATGGGCTCGGGCTTCATCATCTCGCCCGATGGCTATGTGCTGACCAACTACCACGTGGTGGCCGATGCCAGCGAGGTGAAGGTCAAGCTGGGTGACCGCCGTGAGTTCACCGCGAAAGTGGTGGGCAGCGACCAGCAGTACGACGTGGCACTGCTGAAAATCGACGGCAAGAACCTGCCGACCGTGCGCGTTGGCGACTCCAACTCCCTCAAGCCGGGTCAGTGGGTGGTCGCGATCGGTTCGCCGTTCGGCCTCGACCACTCGGTCACTGCCGGCGTGGTCAGCGCCCTCGGCCGCAGCACAGGTGGTCCGGACCAGCGCTACGTGCCCTTCATCCAGACCGACGTGGCGATCAACCAGGGCAACTCCGGTGGCCCGCTGCTGAACACCCGTGGCGAAGTGGTCGGCATCAACTCGCAGATCTTCTCCGCCTCGGGCGGCTACATGGGCATCAGCTTCGCGATCCCCATCGACCTGGCGATGAGCGCGGTCGAGCAGATCAAGAAGACCGGCAAGGTCACCCGTGGCCAGCTCGGCGCGGTGGTGCAGGAAATCGACGGGCTGAAGGCGCAGGCGATGGGCCTGCCGGACAGCCGCGGCGCCCTGGTCAACCAGATCGTGCCGGACTCGGCTGCAGCCCGGGCCGGGGTGAAGATCGGCGATGTGATCCGTTCGGTGAACGGCGCGCCGGTCAACAGCTGGTCCGACCTGCCGCCGCTGATCGGCGCGATGGCACCGGGCAGCCGGGTCACCCTGGGCGTGATCCGTGATGGCAAGCCGCGCGACCTCAGCGCCACCCTGACCGCACTGACCGAAGACGGGCAGGCCGGTTCACGTGGCCCTGCCACCGGCGACAGCGATGCGGCTCCGCAGGCCGGCGCCAATGCCCTGCTGGGGCTGGACGTCAGTGACCTGACCGCACCGCAGCGCAAGCAGCTGGGCCTGGAATCGGGCGAAGGCGTGCGCATCACCGGGGTCAAGGGCCAGGGCGCGCGTGATGCGGGCCTGTCTCCGGGCATGGTGATCCTGCAAGTGGCCAGCACCCAGGTCGGCAGCGTGGACGCGCTGAACCGTGCGCTTTCCAGCTACAAGAAGGGAGACGTGGTGATGCTGCTGGTGCGCACCGGCAGCGGCAACAGCGCGTTCGTCGCGGTCAAGGCCGGCCAGTAAGGCCTGCCGGGGCCGCTTCGGCGGTCCCGGCTTTTCCCCGAAGCCCCGCCCTGGCGGGGCTTCGGCCATTCCGGGCCCGGTCCGATGAGGCCGTTTTCGCGGGCGGGCGCCGGGCATGCGATAATCGACCGTTACCCTGACGACGCCGCGCGCCGCCGCCACCTATGTCTTCTGATTCGATGCGGAACATCCGCAACTTCTCCATCATCGCCCATGTCGACCACGGCAAGTCCACGCTGGCCGACCGCATCATCCAGCTCTGTGGTGGCCTGCAGGCCCGCGAGATGGAAGCGCAGGTGCTCGACTCCAACCCGATCGAGCGCGAGCGTGGCATCACGATCAAGGCGCAGTCGGTGTCGCTGCCGTACCTGGCCAAGGACGGGCAGACCTACCATCTGAACTTCATCGACACCCCCGGCCACGTCGACTTCTCCTATGAAGTCAGCCGCTCGCTGGCCGCCTGCGAAGGCGCGCTGCTGGTGGTCGATGCGGCCCAGGGCGTGGAAGCGCAGTCGGTGGCCAACTGCTACACCGCCGTGGAGCAGGGCCTGGAAGTGGTGCCGGTGATCAACAAGATCGACCTGCCCACCGCCGACATCGAGCGTGCCAAGGCCGAGATCGAGGCCGTGATCGGCATCGACGCCTCCGACGCCGTGCCGGTCAGTGCCAAGACCGGCCTGAACGTGCAGGACGTGCTGGAAGCGATCGTGCATCGCATCCCGCCGCCGAAGCCGCGCGACACCGACAAGCTGCAGGCGCTGATCATCGACTCCTGGTTCGACAACTACCTGGGTGTGGTCTCGCTGGTGCGCGTGATGCAGGGCGAGATCAAGGCAGGTGACAAGCTGCAGGTGATGTCCACCGGCCGCAACCACCAGGTCGACAACGTCGGCGTGTTCACCCCGAAGCGCAAGGTGCTGCCGGCGCTGCGTGCAGGTGAAGTGGGTTGGGTCACCGCCAGCATCAAGGACGTGCACGGTGCGCCGGTTGGCGACACCCTGACCCTGGCCGGCGACCCGGCACCGAAGCCGCTGCCGGGCTTCCAGGAAATGCAGCCGCGCGTGTTCGCCGGCCTGTTCCCGGTCGATGCCGAGGACTACCCGGACCTGCGCGAAGCGCTGGACAAGCTGCGCCTGAACGATGCCGCGCTGCGTTTCGAGCCGGAAAGCTCCGAGGCGATGGGCTTCGGCTTCCGCTGCGGCTTCCTCGGCATGCTGCACATGGAAATCGTGCAGGAGCGCCTGGAGCGCGAATACAACCTGGACCTGATCAGCACCGCGCCGACGGTGGTGTATGAAGTCCTGAAGACCGATGGCTCGATCATCAACATGGACAACCCGGCCAAGCTGCCGCCGGTGAACCAGGTCGAGGAGATCCGCGAGCCGATCATCCGTGCCAACGTGCTCACCCCCGAGGAGTACATCGGCAACATCATCAAGCTGTGCGAAGAGAAGCGCGGTAGCCAGATCGGCATCAACTACCTGGGCAGCCAGGTGCAGATCAGCTACGAGCTGCCGATGGCCGAGGTGGTGCTGGACTTCTTCGACAAGCTGAAGTCGGTCAGCCGTGGCTATGCCTCGCTGGACTACCACTTCGTGCGCTTCGACGCAGGCCCGTTCGTGCGCGTGGACGTACTGATCAACGGTGACAAGGTCGATGCACTGTCGCTGATCGTGCACCGCAGCCATGCCGACCGTCGCGGCCGCGAACTGTGCGAAAAGATGAAGGACCTGATCCCGCGCCAGATGTTCGACGTGGCCATCCAGGCCGCCGTCGGCTCGCAGATCATCGCCCGTACCACGGTCAAGGCCATGCGCAAGAACGTGCTGGCCAAGTGCTATGGTGGCGACGTTTCGCGCAAGAAGAAGCTTCTGGAAAAGCAGAAGGAAGGCAAGAAGCGCATGAAGCAGGTCGGCCGCGTGGAGATCCCGCAGGAAGCGTTCCTGGCCGTGCTGCAGATGGACAACAAGTAAGCCCGCACCGGCCCTGCGGGGCCGGTCGTCTGGTGACGTTGCAAAGGACCCTGAATGAAACTGTTTGAGATCCTCCTGGTCGTGCTGACCCTGGCCTCGGGCCTGATCCTGCTCGCGGACAAGCTGTACCTCGCCAAGCGTCGCGCCCAGCGCGCGGGCCTGCTCGATTCCGAGCCGGTGCTGGTGGACTACTCGCGTGCGTTCTTCCCGGTGCTGGCGATCGTGCTGATCGTGCGCAGCTTCATTGCCGAGCCGTACAAGATCCCGTCCAGCTCGATGATGCCGAACCTGCTGATCGGCGATTTCATCCTGGTCAACAAGTTCTCCTACGGCCTGCGCCTGCCGATCAGCAACACCAAGTTCGTGCCGGTGGGTGAGCCCTCGCGTGGTGACGTGGTGGTGTTCCACTTCCCCGGCCATGGCGAGAACGATCCGGCCAAGGGCGAGAACTTCATCAAGCGCGTGATCGGCGTGCCGGGTGACACCGTGGTCTTCGAAGGCGACGGCGTGATCCTCAACGGCGAGCCGCTGAAGTACGACAACAAGGGCATCTACGCCGGCCACAAGGGCCAGGGCGAGGGCGCCAACCTGCTGGTCGAGCACCTGCCGGGCCGCACCCACACGGTGCTGGAGACCGACTATCCGCGTGGCCAGGGCCAGTGGACCGTGCCGGCCGGCAAGTACCTGGTGATGGGCGACAACCGCGACAACAGCGACGATGGCCGTTTCTGGGGCCTGCTGCCGGAAGAGAACCTGCGTGGCAAGGCGTTCCTGATCTGGCTGAACTGCCAGGGTTGGTTCTGCAAGGATGGCTTCGAGCCGTCGCGGATCGGCTCGAGCATCAACTGATCGGGCACCAACTGAGTATTTTCACATCCAACGCGTATCTGGGGAGAACGCAATGAAGACGATGAACACGCAGCGTGGCATGACCCTGACCTCGTTCCTGACGGTCCTGATCGTGGTTGGCTTCTTCCTCTACATCGGCATGAAGCTGTTCCCGATGTACCAGGAGTACTACGCGGTGCGCTCGGCGATGAAGAGCCTGGCCAACGAGCCGGGCGTGGGCAGCATGGAGCCGGCGCGCATCCAGGACCTGTTCTTCAAGCGCCTGTACATCAACTATTCGGACAACGTGAAGCCGGCCAACGTGAAGTTCGACCGTCGCGACAATGGCTGGACCCTCAAGGTCAACTACGAAGTTCGCCGTCAGCTGATCGGCAACCTCGATGTGGTTGGCAAATTCGATTCTTCCCAGGACCTGACACGAAGCGGTGCCCAGTAAATTCATCCAACGTGGCGACCTGATCGGTCATGCCTTCAGCGACCCGGCCCTGCTCAAGCAGGCGCTGACGCATCGCAGTGCCGGTGCGCCGCACAACGAGCGCCTGGAGTTCCTCGGCGACAGCATCGTCAACATGATGGCGGCCGAGGCGTTGTACCGACGCTGGCCCAAGGCTGACGAAGGCGCGATGACCCGTGCCCGTGCCGAGCTGGTGCGTGAAGGCGCGCTGGCGGTGATCGGGCGCACCCTGGAATTGGGCGAGCGGCTGACCCTGGGCCCCGGCGAAATGAAGTCCGGTGGTCATCGCCGCGATTCGATCCTGGCCGACGCGGTGGAAGCCGTGGTGGCCGCGATCTACCTGGATGCCGGCTTCGAGGCCTGCCGGGCGGTGGTACTGCCCTGGTTCAGCGCTTCGATCGAGGCACTGCCGGCTTCCGGTCGGCCCGAGAAGGACCCCAAGACCCGCCTGCAGGAATGGCTGCAGGCCCGACAGAAGGCGTTGCCGCAGTATGAACTGGTGTCAGAATCCGGTGACGACCACGCCAAGCACTTCCGGGTACGCTGCAACGTAGCCGACCCGGCCGCCAGCACCGAGGGCGAAGGCGCCTCGCGGCGGCTTGCCGAACAACAGGCGGCTGCAGCCGTCCTAGAACAACTGGATTCCAAGTGAGCGAACAAACTTCCCATCATTGCGGCAGCGTGGCCGTCATCGGCCGCCCGAACGTGGGCAAATCGACCCTGACCAATGCCCTGGTCGGCGCCAAGGTCAGCATCGTTTCCAACCGCCCGCAGACCACGCGCCATCGCCTGCTGGGCATCGCCACCTATCCGGAAGGCCAGCTGGTGCTGGTCGACACCCCCGGCCTGCACAAGGTGCAGAAGCGGGCGATGAACCGGGTGATGAACCGCGCCGCGCGCGGTTCGCTGGAAGGCGTCGATGCCGGCCTGCTGGTGATCGAAGCCGGTCGCTGGGACGAGGAAGACAGCCTGGCGTTCAACGTGCTGCGTGACGCCGGTATCCCGGTGGTGCTGGTGGTCAACAAGATCGACCGGCTGAAGGACAAGGGCGCGCTGCTGCCGTTCCTGCAGGAGGTCACGGCCGGCCGCGATTTCTCGTCGGTGCATCCGATCTCGGCGCAGAAGCGCAACGGTCTGGAAGCGCTGGTGCGCGACGTGCTGGCACTGCTGCCGGAAGCGCCGCCGATGTTCGGCGAAGACGAGATCACCGACCGCAGCCAGCGCTTCCTGGCCGGCGAACTGGTACGTGAACAGCTGATGCGCCAGTTGGGCGAAGAGCTGCCGTATGCCACCACCGTGGAAATCGAGCGCTTCACCGAAGATGGCAACCTGCTGCGCATCGGTGCGGTGATCTGGGTCGAGCGCGAGGGCCAGAAGGCGATCGTGATCGGCAAGGGTGGTACCCGCCTGAAGGAGATCGGGGCCAAGTCCCGCCTGCAGATGGAGCGCCTGTTCGGGGCCAAGGTGTTCCTGGAGACCTGGGTGCGCGTGCGTGAAGGCTGGTCCGACGACGAGGCCGCACTGAAGGCCTTCGGTTACGAGTAAGCCGTTGCAGTCGCTTCGATGATGATCGAGGACGACACCGGCTTCG
Source organism: Stenotrophomonas sp. INTA L402-1 (assembly GCF_059295135.1). NCBI lineage: Bacteria > Pseudomonadati > Pseudomonadota > Gammaproteobacteria > Lysobacterales > Lysobacteraceae > Stenotrophomonas > Stenotrophomonas sp. INTA L402-1. The sequence goes on along the minus strand of NZ_JCAFWP010000002.1, from coordinate 262,507 downwards.
TGCTGCATGCACGGGCCTATCGCGAGACCAGCCTGCTGGTCGAAGTGCTGAGCGCGCAGTATGGCCGGATCGGCCTGCTCGCGCGTGGCGTATCCACCGCCAAGGGACAGGTGCTGCGCGCGGCCCTGCAGCCGCTGCAGTGGATCCGCTTCAGTGCCCAGCAGCGGGGCGAATTGGCCCAGCTGCGGGGTGCCGAGGCACTGGATGCTGCCCCGCGCCTGGTCGGCCAGGCGATGCTGGCCGGCTTCTACCTGAGTGAATTGACCCTGCGCCTGGCCCCGCGCCAGGACCCGCTGCCGGAGTTGTACCTGGCCTACGGCGAGGCACGCGCGCGGCTGGCCGTGGGCGCCGGCCTGGCCTGGACCCTGCGCCGGTTTGAGCGCGAGCTGCTGTCTGCGCTGGGCCTGGGTTTCGATCTGGACAGCGCCAGCGACGGCCAGCCGATCGACCCGGCCGCGCGCTACGAACTGGACCCACAGGAAGGCGCGCAGCGCCTGCTCAGCGAGCGCGGTGGGGAACGCCGGGCGGCCGCGACGGGTTCTGCGCTGCTGGCGCTGGCCGCCGATGAAGAGCCCGATGCCGCCGACCTGGCCAGCCTGCGCCTGCCGATGCGGCGGGTGCTGGCCCATCACCTCGGGCCGCGGGGACTGAAGTCCTGGGAAATGCTCGAGCAGCTCGCGCCCAGGCGTTGAGGGGGGTTCGGCAGGGCTTGCAGCCCTGCACCTGCCGAGGCTAAGGCACGAGCAACAGCAACAGCAACAGCGTGCATTTCGTGGGATGGCAGGGTGGGTCCGGTTGCGGGAGACGCCGTAAACCCGTCCATGGGGGCTTGGCCGCGGCATCCATGCCGCGGACACTCCCGCAACCGGACCCACCCCGCCTTCGACAGTTTCTCGCGAGCTGTCGGAATGGCACTCTGCTCTGGTGGGTGTCGACCTTGGTCGACACAGTAGAGCCACGCCATGCGTGGATGCGTTTCGATTTCAATTCGAAATCTTTGATTCCGATTGAGATTCATCCACGCATGGCGTGGATCTACCAGCCGTCACCGGGAATCTGTCGGGGGGGGCGGTGTGGGTTGGCAGGACCGTTGGCGCCATGGATGGCGCCATCGAGCCCCCATGGACGGGTTTACGGCGTGTCCTGCCCACCCACACCGCCCCGCCCAACAAGCAGAAAGCCAGAGCCGCTCTGGCTCTGGCCTTTGACGTTGCCCTGGCTTGAAGGCTTCGGCAGGTGCAGGGCGCAGCCCTGCCGAGCAACCCTCAATGCAGCAGGGCAGCTACCGCGTCGCGGAACCCCGCCTGGGCCTGCCCGGACTCCGGCGCATGATGCAACTGGCGCACCGCCCGGCCCAACCGCGCCGCGCCCACGAAGCCACAGCTCGCCTGCAGCCGATGCAACTGGCTGCGCAGCTGGCGCTCGTCATGCTGGTCCACCGCCTGCTCGACCGCATCGCGTACGCCCGGCAGCTCGGCCAGGAACAGCTCGCGCAGCGCGATCAGGTGGTTGCGCTGGCCATTGAGCGCGGCCAGTGCCGCAGTCTCGTCCCAGTCCTGTACCTGCAGCTCGACCGCGGCCGGCGCCTGGGCCATGACGATCCCGGCCGGGCTGTTGACCAGGGCGCGGCGCACCGCCTTCAGCAGCTGGTCGCGGCCCAGCGGCTTGACCAGCGTGTCGCTGAAACCGGCCTCGCGCAGGCGCGCATGGATCGAGGTATCGCCGTCGGCGGTATGCGCCAACGCCGGGGTGTCGGGATGTGAACGGCGCAGTTCGCGCAGCAGCTGCGCGCCATTGCCGTCAGGCAGGTTGACGTCGATCAGCCACAGGTCATGCGCGCCGGGTTCGGCGCTGGCCAGGGCGCTGGCCAATGAATCTGCGGTGTCCACGTCCGCCGGTAACGTTTCCAACGCCGCCTTGAAAAAACCGCGGCTGATGATGTCGTCCTCGACAAGCAGGAAGCGGGGCCGGCTGGCCCGCGGGGTCATCTGCATCAGGGCTGCCTCCATGTCAGCTGTTGCAATCATCAAGCACAGCGGCGGCGGGCGCAAGCGGGTCCGGACCCTGCCGGTCAGGATCTGCGACAATACGCCCCCATTTTTGCCCGCAGCCTGTTGCCACGTGGCCCGATCCCGCTCCCGCATCGACCGTACCCCGTTCCAGACCGAGATCCTCGACCTCAGCCATGATGGTCGCGGTGTCGCCCGCCGTGAAGGCGAGGGCGGCAAGGTCACCTTCGTCAGCGGCGCCCTGCCGGGCGAGGTGGTCATGGCCGAACAGACCGCCCGCAGCCGCCATTTCGACGAAGCGCGTACGGTGGAAGTGCTGCAGGCCTCGCCGCAGCGCGTCACCCCGAAGTGCCCGCACTTCGGCACCTGCGCCGGCTGCGTGCTGCAGCACCTGGACGAAGACCAGCAGATTGTCGCCAAGCAGCGCGTGCTGATGGACAACCTGGAGCGCATCGGCCACGTGAAGCCGGGCACCGTGCTGGCGCCGCTGGTCGGCGAGAGCTGGGGCTACCGGCGCAAGGGCCGCTTCTCGGTGCGCCGGGTCGAAAAGAAGGACAAGACCCTGGTCGGCTTCCGTGAACAGGATCCGCGATTCGTCGCCGACCTCAGCCAGTGCCTGACCGTGATCCCCGAGATCGGCACCAAGGTCGAGGCGCTGTCCGCCTTCATCGAATCGCTCGATGGCAAGCGCGACATCCCGCAGATCGAATTCATCGCTGGCGACCAGGCCGTGGTCCTGACCGTGCGCCACCTGCAGCCGCTCAGCGATGCCGACCGCGTGGCCTGGGCCGCCTTCGGCCAGCAGCATGGCTTCGTGATCTACCTGCAGTCCGGTGGCGTGGATACCGTGCAGCCGCTGGACGGGCAGGGCGTGCCGCTGTCGTTCCGGCTGGCGCCGTGGGACGTGGAGCTGGCGTTCCGTCCGTTGGACTTCATCCAGGTCAACGCCAAGCTCAATGAGAAGATGATCGCCCACGCCCTGGACCTGCTGGAGCCGGGTGAGGACGAGCGTGTGCTGGACCTGTTCTGCGGCCTGGGCAACTTCACCCTGCCGCTGGCGCGCCGCGTGCGCGAAGTGGTCGGTGTGGAAGGCGATGCTGGCCTCGTCGCGCGGGCCCGTGAGAATGCCGAGCGCAACGGCCTGACCAACGCCCAGTTCTTCAGCGCCGACCTCACCCAGGACCAGCGCAGCACGCCGTGGATGCGCCAGGGCTTCGACAAGCTGCTCTTGGATCCGCCGCGCTCGGGCGCGATCGAAGTGCTGCAGCAGCTGCCGCTGAAGCAGTTCAAGCGCATCGTCTACGTCAGCTGCCACCCGGGTTCGCTGGCACGCGATGCCGGCTATCTGGTCAACGAACAGGGCTTCACCCTGGTCAGTGCCGGTGCCATGGACATGTTCCCGCACACCGCGCACGTGGAAAGCATCGCGGTATTCGAGAAGCGCTGATCGGCTGTCATGCCCATCGCGCATAATGGCGCGATGGGCATCGAAATCGAACGCAAATTCCTCGTCAGCAGTGATGGCTGGCGCACCGCCGCGCACCGGGTGATCCCGATGGCGCAGGGCTACATCAACGACATGGGCGCGCTCGATCGCGGCACCCAGAACGCTTCGGTGCGCGTGCGCATCGAAGGCGACCACGCCGCGCTGAACCTGAAGTCGCGAACCATCGGCCACACCCGCCAGGAGTTCGACTACCCGATCCCGGTGGACGATGCGCGCGCACTGCTGGCGCTGTGCGTGGGCGGCCTGATCGACAAGCGCCGCCATCTGGTCGAACACGCCGGCCTGACCTGGGAGGTGGACGAGTTCCTCGGCGACAACGCCGGCCTGGTCGTGGCCGAAGTCGAACTGGACAGCGCCGATCAGGCCATCGACCTGCCGGACTGGGTGGGTGCCGAAGTCACCGATGATGCCCGCTACTACAACGTTGCCCTGGCCAGTCACCCGTATTCAGAGTGGTGAAACCTCCAAAAAGGGGACGGAGGGGATTAAGTCGTCTTTACCCATCTGTGCGGAAAACGACTTAATCCCCTCCGTCCCCTTTTATCGAGGGTGTCGGCCCCCATGTGGAAAGGATGAGAATCGACATCTACTCCGACGTGGTCTGCCCCTGGTGCTGGATCGGCAAGCATCGCTTCCAGCAGGGTGTGCAGTTGCTGGGCGCCAACGCGCCTGAACTCGATATCCACTGGCAGCCGTTCCAGCTCGACCCGGATGCTGACGCCACCCCGGTGCCGCTGCGCGAGGCCTATGTGCGCAAGTTCGGCGGCGTCGAGCGTACCGAACAGATCCTCGGTCAGACCCAGACCACCGCGCGGGCCGAGGGCCTGTCGATGGACTTCAGTCAGGGCCAGGTGCGGGTGACCACGCTGCCGGCGCACCGGGTATTGTGGCTGGCGGGCGAGCACGGCGTGCAGGATGCGGTGGGCGAAGCACTGTTCCGTGCCCACTTCGAGCACGGTCAGAACCTGGCGGACCCCTCGGTGCTGATCAAGGCGGGCGCGGCAGGCGGCCTCGACGCGGGTGAAATCACGCAGATGCTGGCCTCCGACCGCGGCTTGGCCGAGGTCGAAGCCAAGCTGGCGCAGGCTCATGCATTGGGCGTTTCTTCGGTGCCGACCTTCGTCATCGATGGGAAGTGGGCCATTTCCGGGGCGCAGCCCCCCGAGGCCTTCGCCAACGCCCTGCGCCAGATCGCCGCCGAGCAGGGCGCGCCTGCGGCCCCGGCTGACGGCGACGAGGCCTGCGGCCCGGACGGCTGCAAGGTCTGACCGGATCCGAAAAGGGGACGGAGGGAATTAAGACGTATCCAGCCCGTAGGGGCCGATTGCGGCTTAATCCCCTCCGTCCCCTTTTTCTGACCACTGCGCCTGTCGGCCGGTTCTGCGACAATGCGGCACTGCGCCATGCGGGCGCGCGTTGTGGAGATCGACCATGCTGCTGATCGGCGTTGCCGGCACCGAACTGACCGCCCAGGAACGTGACTGGCTGCAGCACGATGCCGTGGCCGGGGTGGTGCTGTTCAAGCGCAACTTCGCCTCGCGCCAGCAGGTGACCGATCTGAGCGCGGCGATCCGCGCTGCCGCGCCACGCCCGCAGCTGATCTGCGTGGACCAGGAAGGCGGCCGCGTGCAGCGTTTCCGTGAGGGTTACAGCGAGTTGCCGCCGCTGCAGGACATCGGGGCGATGTACGCCACCGACCCGCAGCAGGCGCTGGCCCTGGCCGAGCAGCACGCCTGGCTGATGGCCAGCGAAGTGCGCGCCAGCGGCCTGGACCTGAGCTTCGCGCCGGTGGTCGACCTTGGCCGTGGCAACCGCGCCATCGGCAACCGCGCCTTCAGTGAAGACCCGCAGGTGGTGGCCGCGTTCACCGCCGCCTACGTGCGCGGCATGCATGCGGTCGGCATGGCCGCCACGCTCAAGCATTTCCCCGGCCACGGCACCGTGCTGGAAGACACCCACGTGGATACCGCGATCGACCCGCGCGCGCTGGACGAGCTGCGCGCCCAGGACCTGGTCCCGTTCCAGGCCGGCATCGCCGCCGGTGCCGACGCGGTGATGATGGCGCACGTGATCTATCCGCAGGTGGCACCGGAACCGGCCGGCTATTCGCCGCGCTGGATCCAGGACATCCTGCGCGGCGAGCTCGGGTTCCGCGGCGTGGTGTTCTCCGATGACATCGGCATGGCCGCCTCGCACAGTGCCGGCGGCGTGCCGGCGCGCGTGCACGCGCATCTGGACGCCGGCTGCGACGTGGTGCTGGTCTGCCACCCGGAACTGGTCGATGAAGCCCTGCACGCGGTGCAGGGACGCTCCCTCAATACTGCTGCGCTGCTGGGCCTGCTGGGCCGCGGCGCGCTCGGCTGGGACGGCCTGCTGGCCGATGCCCGCCATGGCGACACCCAATCCCGTCTGCTTGAAACCCTTGGAAGAACCGTCTGATGCCCAACCTCACCATTTCCCAGGCCCTGGCCCAGGCTGACCTGCTGGTCGACCGCCCCACCATCGACAAGGCCATCGCTGGTATCGCCGACGCCATCGCGCGCGATTACAAGGGCGAGGTGCCGCTGTTCCTGTCCATCATGCACGGTGCGCTGCCGTTCGCCGGCCAGCTGGCGCTGGAACTGGGCGCGCGCGGCCAGGACGTGCAGTTCGATTACCTGCACGCCACCCGTTACCGCGGTGAAACCACCGGCGGCGACCTGGTCTGGAAGCACAAGCCGGCCACCTCGCTGTTCGGTCGCCGCGTGCTGCTGGTCGACGATATCCTCGACGAGGGTTACACCCTGCAGGGCGTGCGCACCTGGTGCCTGGAACAAGGCGCGACCGACGTGCGCATCGCCGCGATGACGGTGAAGAAGCACGACCGCGCGCTGCCGGACGTGACTGCCGACTACGCCGGCATCGAACTGCCGGACCGTTACGTGTTCGGCTTCGGCATGGACGTCAACGAAACCCTGCGCTGCGTGCCGGCCATCTACGCGATGAAGGAATAACGGCGCAGCCGCCCGCGGCGCGTCTTCTTCTGCCGCCGGCATCCTCGGGTGCCGGCGTTCGTCTTTTCATGGAGTGCTTCGAATGCAACAGATCGCCCTGGCCGTGATCGGCGGTACCGGTGTCTATAACCTGGCCAAGCTTGACGACGTGCAGACCCACGAGGTCGACACCCGCTTCGGCCGTCCGTCGGGCCCGGTGCGCGTTGGTACGCTGCTCGGCCATCGCGTGGCGTTCCTGGCGCGGCATGGCGAAGGCCATTCGCTGCCGCCGCACAAGATCAACTACCGCGCCAACCTGGCCGCGCTGCAGCAGCTGGGCGCGCAGCGCGTGCTGGCGTTGAACACGGTGGGAGGCATCACCGAACACTTTGGTCCGCGCGTGCTGGCCTGCCCGGACCAGATCATCGACTACACCTGGGGCCGCATCAGCACGATCTGTGAGGAAGAAGGCACCGACGTGGTCCACGTTGATTTCGGCCACCCGTACACACCAATGCTGCGCAGCAAGATCCTGGCTGCGGCCAAAGTGACCGGCGTCACGGTCCATGACGGTGGCTGCTACGGCGCAACACAGGGCCCGCGCCTGGAAACCATCGCTGAAATCGCCCGTATGCGCCGCGACGGCTGCGATCTGGTGGGCATGACCGGCATGCCGGAAGCCGCCCTGGCACGCGAGCTGGGGCTGGATTACGCCTGCCTGGCGATCATCGCCAACTGGGCTGCCGGCTGTGGTGATGGCGAGGAGATCACGATGGCCGAAGTGCTGGCCAACGTGCAGGCGGCCGGCAACGGACTTCCGGAACTGGTGGGCGAATTGGCACGGGGGTGATTGTCTTCCCCGAGCAAGCTTTGCATACTCAGCTTGTGCGCGGGTTCAGCGTACACCACCCATTCATTGCATAAGGTCTCGCATCACCATGCCGAACGGTACCGTCAAGTGGTTCAACGACGCCAAGGGATTTGGCTTCATCTCGCCGGAGGATGGCAGCGCCGACGTGTTCGCGCACTTCTCCGCCATCAACTCCAAGGGCTTCCGCAGCCTGCAGGAAGGCCAGCGTGTCACCTATGACGTGACCCAGGGCCCGAAGGGTGCCCAGGCTTCGAACATCACGCCGGCCGAGTGATCCACTCGACAGTGCGTTGAAAACCCCGCTTCGGCGGGGTTTTTTTTGCGCGGATTGCCCGCGACCCGCTCGCGATCCACCCACCTCGGGCACAATGCGGCCATGACGGAACGACTGCGCATCGCCGTGATCGGCTACGGCACCGCTGGACAGGCAGTGTCCATCCTGCTCACCCGTGACGGCCACGAGGTGGAGATCTTCGAACGCGTGCCCACGCCGGGGCCGGTGGGTGCCGGTTTCCTGCTGCAGCCCAGCGGCCTGCAGGTACTGTGGCAGATGGGCCTGCTTGATTCCGTGCGCGCACATGCCGCGCCGGTGCACCGCCTGTATGGCGACACGCCGTGCGAGCGCGCGGTGATGGACATGCGCTACGAGGGACTGGATGCGCGCCTGCACGGCCTGGGCATGCAGCGCGGGGCCTTGTTCTCGCTGTTGGACGAGGCACGCGCAGGCGAGGGCCAACTGCATGCCGGTACCACCATTACCGAGGTGGATGCCGAACACGGCCGTCTGCGCGACAGCGACGGGCGCACGCATGGCCCGTTCGACCTGGTAGTGGTCGCCGATGGCGCCGCGTCGACGCTGCGCGGCACGATCGCCGGCGGTGCCGGGCTGGACCGCGTGTATCCGTGGGGGGCGCTGTGGTGCCTGCTGCCGGCCGAGGACTGGCCGCACGTGCAGGAGCTGCGGCAGCGTTACGTGGCCGCGCGCAAGATGATCGGACTGCTGCCGGTCGGCACGCGCCCCGGTGATGACACGCCGCGCCTGAGTTTCTTCTGGAGCCTGCCGCGCGCCGACTTCGAACGCTGGCAGGCCGATGGCATGACGCCCTGGCTGGATGAACTGCATGCACTGTGGCCGCAGGCCAGTGCGCGCTTCGCCCATCTGCGTGATGCCGGCCAGTTGGCGCGCGCGGTCTACCGTGATGCGGTGATGACGCGCTGGCACCACGGCCGCATGGTGCTGGCCGGTGATGCCGCGCATGCGATGAGCCCGCAGCTGGGGCAGGGCGTGAACATGGCGCTGTTGGACGCGCTGGCGCTGCGCGATGCGGTGCGCACCTATGGCGGCAGCACGGTCGCGCTGCAGGCCTACCAGGCGCAACGCAGGGCACACGTTGCGGTGTACCAGCGCTGGAGTCGTTGGCTGACGCCGCTGTTCCAGTCCGACCGCGACGCCTGGGCGAAGGCGCGTGACGTGCTGCTGGGCCCGATGGGGCGCCTGCCCGGGGGCCGTGGCCACATGCTGCGCGTGCTCAGTGGCACCCAGCACGGCTGGTTCGGTGCACTTGCACTGGATCCGGCGTTCGTCGACGCACTGGCTACCGCAGCGGAAATGCCTCGTATCAACGCGATTTCGGCCAATGCGTGAAGCGCGTCGTCACCTGAATTAACGGTTGCCTCACCGCCGATATGCGAGAAGTAGGTTGCACGCGATTGCGCGTCGCCCGTTTTCCTTTCCGTGATCAACATCGCGCGTGGCCCGGGCGGCGCTGCCGTTGCGGCCTGTTGCGGCCCGGACGTGCCGCCTGTTGTTGAAGAGGAGGACGCCATGTTGTTCGCGGTCGAGGAGCTGGAATCGGAAATCTGCAAGCTGCGCGGATTGCTGCAGATGCTGCACGAGGACCAGCCCGACGTACTGGAGGACGTGTTCGAGTTCCATGTCGGCAGCCTGATCAGTCATGCATCAGCGGAGCACCACGCGCGCATCCGCACCTGCGCGCAGGAAATGCTGGCGGCGATCCAGGCGTTGCCGCGACGACGTGAGGGTGACACGCCTGATTTCCTGTTGATGCCGCAGCTGGGCATTCGTCCGGCCTGATTCAAGCCACCGGCAGTTGCACCAGGCCGTTTTCCACGCAGGCGACCCTTTGCTCGCCGCGGGCGGGCACGGGCACGATGCCGGCAGTGAATGCGGAGAAGGCCGGCAGCACCGTCATCCGCTGACGCAGCCAGAACGCGGGGAAGCGCCGTCGCAATGGCGGCAAGGCGACCTGCGGATGCAGATGCCCGGCGATCACATGCAGCTCTGCATCGGGCATCGGCTCATGGCGAAGCAGGAACGGCTGCAGCCGTACTTCATCGTGGGTCTGTACCTGCAACTGAGCATGCGGCAGCTGGCGGTCGTGATTGCCGCGCAGGACATGCACGTCCAGCGAAGCATTGCGTTCGCGCCATGCCAGCCATTGCTGGTACCACGCAGCGCGATGCGCCGGTCCATGCAGGATGTCACCCAGGATCCACAGCTCGCGACAGGCATGCCTGTCCAGCAGCCCCTGCAGGCGTTGCAGGTCTTCGCCGGTGCCGCCGCTGGGCAATGCGATGCCGGCGCGGCGGAATACATCGGCCTTGCCCAGGTGCAGGTCGGCGATTAACAGCGCCTGCCGCGCGGGCCAGTACAGCGCACGCGCGCCAAGCAGAATCAGCGATTCGCCGGCGCGCAGCAGCGGCAGTTCATCGGCCATGGCGGTGCTCCAGCTGCTGGGCCGCGCGTTGCACGCGGGTGCGCCAGTCCTCGTTGCTGAACTGCCCGCGCAGGCGTTCGGCCCATAACGGGAAGCCCAGTGGCGTGAGTGATGTCGGGTGCTGCGCCGAGATGGCCTGCATGCCGATCCTTGCCAGGACCTGCTGTAGTCCCGGCAGATCCAGACTGTCGTGCAGCACTTCGCGTTCGGCCAATGCCAATAGCAGGTGACCGGGGTCATGCTCGCGCAGTACGTCGTAGAGCAGGCCTGCCGAGGCCTGCAGCTGGCGCAGCGATCGCGGCATACCGCCGGGCAGGCTGGGGACCAGCAGGCCCGCTACGCGTGCGATGCCACGGAACTGGCGGCGCGCCAGCTCGCCCAGGTTCACCGCGGCACGCAGATCGTCCATCAGCTGATCGGGGGTGAACAATGCTCGCCATTGCGCCGCATCCAGTTCGATCGCCTGCGCCGGTGCCAGCACCAGGCCATGATCGTTCACCGCGTAGCCGATGCTGTTGCGCTGCCGGCGGGTACAGCGCAGTGCCAGCAAGGCGGCCAGCGCCTCGTGCACGTGACGGCCGGCAAAAGGGTAGACGAACAGGAACTGGCCGTCGCGGCGCCGCACCTCTTCCACCAGCAGATGCTCTGGGCCGGGAAGCGCCGACAACTGCTGCTGCAGTGCCAGCAAGGGGGACAACCAGCGTGATTCGGCACTGTCGTCGGCGCCGGACAGTACCCACTCCAGCTCGCGGCCGAGCGGCATCGACAGTGGCAACTGGCCTCCCTGCCAGCGCGGCACCACACCATCACCGCGCCCTCGTGCCAGCCGCACGAAGGCGGTCATGTCGCGCAGCTGCACCAGTTCCAGCAGGCGCCCGGCGAACTGGAAACGGTCGCCGCGACGCAGGCGGCTGGCGAACTGTTCCTCCACGGCGCCCAGGTCACCGCCGCGCAGGAACTGCACGCGCACGCTGCCATCGCTGCTGATGGTGCCGATCGACAGCCGATGGCGCAGTACCTGGCGGCGATCGTGCATGCGGTAGTAGCCGTCGGCATCACGCGCGACCTTGTGGAAATCGGGGTACTGGGCCAGGGCCTGGCCACCCTGCACGATGAACGTCAGCACGGCCTGCCACTGGTCTTCGCCGAGCGACGCAAAGGCATGGGTACGCCGTACCTGCGCCAGCAGCGCATCGCTGTCGAAGCCACCGGCCAGGGCGCGGCTGACCGCATGCTGGGCCAGCACATCCAGCGACAGCGTCGGCGGCCGGCGTGCTTCGACCACGCCTTCGGCCAATGCACGGCGCACCGCGGCGTATTCGGCCAGCTCCAGTGCATGGCTGGGCACGCACAGGATGGAACCGCTGGCACCCGGGCGGTGACGCGCACGTCCCGCGCGTTGGCGCAGGCGGGCCACGCCCTTCGGGCTGCCCAGCTGCAGTACCTGCTCAACCTCGGGGAAGTCCACGCCGAGGTCGAGGCTGGAGGTGGCAACCACGCAGCGCAGCGCGCCCGCGCGCAGGCCATCCTCGACCTGCTGGCGCAGCGCTGGATCCAGCGAGCCGTGGTGCAGCGCAAGCGTGTCCGGGGCTTCCGGCCAGACCGCGGCCAGCGCCTGATGCCACAGTTCTGCCTGCGCACGGGTATTGGTGAACAACAGGCTGCTGCGTGCCCGCATCAACGCGTCCAGCACCCGCGGCAGCTGCGCCAGGCCCAGATGCCCGGCCCACGGAAAACGTTCGCCGGGTTCCGGCAGCAGGCTGCGCACGCTGATCGCGCGCGGGCGCACGCCCTGCACGATCGGCGCGTCGGGCTGTCCGGGCAGCAGCACGTCGCGCGCCTCATCCAGGTTGCCCAGCGTGGCCGAAAGCCCCCACAGCTGCGCTGCAGGCGCAGCTTCGCGCAACACCGCCAGGTTCAACTGCAGCAGCACACCGCGCTTGTTGCCCAGCAGCTCATGCCATTCGTCCACCACCACGCAGCGCAGCTGGCGCATGCGCGGCAACGTATCCGGATAGCTCAGCAGCAGCGCCAGTGATTCGGGCGTGGTGACCAGTACGTCGATGCGGCCTTCGCGGGCCTGGCGCCGCTCGCGGTTGCTGGCGTCACCGCTGCGCAGGCCGACACGCCATCCCAGTCCCAAGCCGTCGACGACCGCCTGGAGCGCGCGTGCGGTATCACTGGCCAACGCGCGCAAGGGCGTTACCCACAGCACCTGCAATGGGCGCACCGCACTGGCGCGGCGGGGCGAGGGCGGTGGATCGATCAGCGCCTGCAGCAACGGCCCGCCGAACATCGCCAGCGTCTTGCCGCTGCCCGTGGGCGTATGCAGCAACCCGGATTCGCCGGCCAGGTAGTGGCGCCACATCGCGCGCTGGAAGGGCAGTGAGCGCCAGCCGCGTGCCGCGAACCAGTCTTCCAGCCGGCGCAGTGCCTGGCTGCGGGTCATCGCGCCAGCGCCTGCAGGCTGGCCAGCTGATCGGCCTCGCTGGCAGGCTTGTCGTGGCGCCAGCGCAGGATGCGCGGAAAGCGCACGGCGATCCCCGACTTGTGCCGGCTGCTGCGGTTGACCGCTTCGAAACCCAGTTCGAACACCTGTTCGGCGCGTACGCTGCGCACCGGCCCGAAACGCTCGCAGGTGTTGGCGCGGATCCAGCGGTCAAGCGCGAGGATCTCCTTGTCGTCCAAGCCCGAATACGCCTTGGCCACCGGCACCAGCGTGTCGCCGTCCCAGACGCCGAAGGTATAGTCGGTGTACAGCGTGCTGCGCCGCCCATGGCCAGCCTGTGCGTACAAGAGCACCGCATCGATGGTGAGCGGATCGACCTTCCATTTCCACCAGTCACCGCGGCGTCGCCCAGCCAGGTAGGGTGAGCCGCGTCGTTTCAGCATCAGCCCTTCCACGCCACGCTCGCGTGCCACATCGCGCATCGCCGCCGCCTGCGCCCAGTCGACGGCGGCAACGTCGGGCGACAGCTGGATCCGCACATCGTCCAGTGCACCGATGACCGCGGCAAGTCGCGTACGCCGTTCCTGCAACGGCAGCTCACGCAGGTCCGCGCCGTCGTGCTCCAGCAGGTCATAGGCGAGCACGCGTACCGGCGTGTTGCGCAGAGTCGCTGCTCCTGGCTTGCGACGCTGGATGCGGGTCTGCAGGGCGGTGAATGCGCGCGGCAGGTTGGCGGTCTCGTCCCAGGCCAGCAGCTCTCCGTCCAGCACGCAGCCCTCCGGCAACGCCATCGCGGCGTGCTCGATCTCGGGGAAGCGGCCATCCAGTCGTTCCTCGCCACGGGACCACAGCGCGACTTCGCCACGCCGGCGCAGCAGCTGCAGGCGTATGCCATCCCATTTCCATTCCAGCAGCCAGTCGTCGATCGCGCCGAGGCGTTCGGCAGGATCGCCTTCCAGAGGGGAGGCGAGGAAGAAGGGGTAGGGCTGCTGGCGGTCGGACGGCAGCTCGTCCGGTGACAGCAGTTGAGCCAGCAGCCCGGGCGAGGGGACCCACTCGCCGAGCATGCGCTGGGCGATGCGTGCGATGTCCAGGCCGGACCATTCCGCCAGTGCCTGCTGTACCAGTCGCTGCGAAACGCCAACGCGCAGGGCGCCGGTCAGCAGCTTGTTGAACACCAGGCGTTCGCTGCTGCACAGCTGCCGCCACCCGGCGACGACCGCAGCGCGGCGTACTGCCTCGGGTTGGTTGGCCACGGCCAGCAGATGCTGTTCGATCCAATCAGCCAACGGGCGGTCGGCGGCTGGCTGCGATGGATCATCCAGCAGCAGGGTCAGCGTTTCGGCCAGGTCACCCACCTGCGCATAGCTGTCTTCCACCAACCAGGGGGGCAAGCCGGATTCTTCGGCAATCCAGCCGCGCAGTTCGCCGCTGGCGGCGATCTTCCGGCGTGCGCCGCCCACCTTGCCACCGCTGAGCAGGTACAGCGCCCATGCCGCATCGTGCGCGCGCGCCTGGCGGAAGTAGTCGACCAGGGCTGCACGCTTGTCCAGCGTAGCCGTGCTGCGGTCCAGGTGCTGGTAGAGCGCAGCGAAGGCCTTCATTCCTCGCTCCCGAAATCGGTGCGGAAGGCTTCGGCAGCCACGCCGCGCTCGCGCAGGAACGGAATCAACGCATCGGTATTGCCATGGGTAGCGATCACCCGCTGCGCGCCCGTCTGTTCGATGGTCTGCAGCAGTGCTGGCCAATCGGCGTGATCGGAAATGACGAAACCGCGATCGACATTGCGGCGCCGGCGGTTGCCGCGCAGTTGCATCCAGCCCGAGGCGAAACCCAGCTGGTGGCGGCCGAAGCGGCGCATCCATGGTGTGCCCGCGGCCGAGGGTGGGGCGAGGATCAACTGGCCCGCCGCGTCCGGCTGGCGGCCCTGTTCGGCCACCGCGAGCGTCTCCAGCATCGGTACGCCGGCCTGCCGGTACACCGCCACGCCATTGGCGATGGCGCCGTGCAGCCAGGCTGGTCGATCGTCCAGCGGCAGCAGCTCGGCCAGCACCCGCTGTGCCTTGCCCAATGCGTAGCACAGCAGGATCGCGGCTTCGCCACGTTGTTCGCATTCGCGGCGCCACGCCACGATCTCTGCAGCCACCGCCGGCGTGTCCGGCCAGCGGTAGATCGGCAGCGCGAACGTGGCTTCAGTGATGAAGGTATCGCAGGGCACCACTTCGAACGGTGTGCAGGTCGGATCAGGCTGTCGCTTGTAGTCGCCGGAGGCTACCCATACCTGCTGCCCGTCGTCGATGCGTACCTGTGACGAACCGAGCACGTGGCCGGCCGGATGCAGCGATATCTGCACCTGCCCGAGGCGGAACGGCACACCCTCGGCATGCGCCTGCACCGGCACGTCACCCAGGCGCCAGCGCAGGATCGGCAGGCTGCCTTCGCTGCAGTGGTACTCCCCCATGCCCGGGCGGGCATGGTCGCCGTGGCCATGGGTGATGACCGCGCGCGCTACCGGTCGCCACGGGTCGATATGGAAATCGCCGGCGGCGCAGTACAGCCCCTCCGGGCGCAGCACCACCAGATCGTCGTTGCCTGCCATGCGGTCACTGTGGCCTGCGTCTCGTGCAGAGGGTGAGAACCGGCCTGAACACGGGCTTGGCAGGCGATGCGGCACAATCGGGCCGCAGACCTCTTGCCGCCAGGATGGACCGGATGAGTGGACCCAGCTTCAGCAGCAACGCACCGTATGAAACCCATGTGGTGTTGAACCAGCCGCCGCCGTTCGCAGGGCGACAGTTGTGGACCGACGACGTGGCGCTGATGGAGGCCGTACAGCGCGAAGGCGCCGCCAGCTTCGCGCCGCGACTGGGTGTCTATGGTGCACTCGCCGGTGATGAACTGTACCGGCTCGGCTTCGATGCCAACCGTGATCGTCCGCGGCTGCGCACGCATGATGCACAGGGCCATCGCATCGACACCGTGGAGTTCCATCCGGCCTATCACCAGTTGATGGACACGGCAAAATCGCACGGCGTTGCTGGATTGTCCTGGCATGAGCCGCAGCCTGGCGCGCACGTGGCACGTGCGGTGTTGAGCTACCTGCATCACCAGGCCGAGGCGGGCACCAGCTGCCCGTTGACCATGACCCATGCGGCAGTGGCGGTACTGCATTCGCAGCCGCATCTGGCCGAGTGGGCGCGCAAGGCCGCTGCGCCGGTCTATGACCCGCGCGACGTGCCGGTGGCGGACAAGGCCGGCATCACCCTGGGCATGGGCATGACCGAGAAGCAGGGCGGCTCGGATGTCCGTGCCAACAGTACGCGCGCCGAACCGATCGATGGCGAGCGTTACCGTCTGGTCGGCCACAAGTGGTTCTTTTCCGCACCGATGTGCGATGGCTTCCTGGTGCTGGCGCAGGCGCCGGGAGGCCTGACCTGCCTGCTGATGCCGCGCCGGCTGGCCGATGGTGACCGCAATGCGTTCCGGTTGATGCGGCTGAAGGACAAGCTCGGCGATTGGGCCAACGCTTCCAGTGAGGTCGAGTTCTGCGGCGCACAGGCATGGCGCGTGGGCGAAGAGGGGCGCGGCGTGGCCACCATCATCGGCATGGTGATGATGACCCGCCTGGACTGCATGCTGGGTGCAGCGGCGGAGATGCGCATGGCGCTGGCGCAGGCGCTGCACCACGCACGTCATCGACGTACCTTCGGCAAGCTGCTGGTCGAGCACCCGCTGATGACCAACGTGCTGGCTGATCTGGCGCTGGAGTCGGAAGCGGCCACGGTGTTGGCGATGCGGATCGCGCGCGCGGTGGATCGCGCCGGTGTGGATGCCAATGAAGCCGCGATGGCGCGGTTGGGGACGGCGCTGGGCAAGTACTGGCTGTGCAAGCGCGCGCCGGCCTTTGTCAATGAAGCGCAGGAATGCCTGGGCGGTGCGGGCTACGTGGAGGAGTCGATGCTGCCGCGCCTGTACCGGCAGGCACCGTTGAATTCGATCTGGGAGGGCAGCGGCAACATCCAGTGCCTGGATGTGCTGCGTGCGCTGGCGCGTGAACCGGAGGCGATGGCGGCCCTGCGCGGTGAGCTGGCATCGGTGGCTGATCGTGATGGGCGCTATGCAGCGGCATTGCAGCGTTGGGCAGCGGCACCGCCACCGGAGGAAACGCAGGCGCGGCTGTTCTGCGAGCGCACTGCGCTGCTGCTGCAGGCGGCGCTGTTGCTGCGTGCGCGCAGCCCGATGGCGGAGGCGTTCGTGCGTAGCCGGCTGGAAGGGGAGCACGGGCTGGCGTTCGGGACGCTGCCGGCGGGGGTGGAGCTGACGGCGATGCTGGCGCGCGCGCTGCCGTAGGAGGCGGCCAACGGCGGAGCCCCTCGTGGTGGGCGCTGATACTGATGGGTGGGCCGCGCGGGTAGATCGCGCAGGGGGCGCTGCAAGTACGTCCATGTAAGCTCGGGCGCGCCATCCATGGCGCTTACGCCCCTGCGCAACCTACCCGCGCGTCCGTGGACACTTTCCGTACGCGTCCAGCACGGAATCAACAGAAAGAGCAGAGAGCGAAAAGCAGAAAAGCCGCGGCAGTGCCGCGGCTTTTCCTGTGCAGCCGAGCCGATGCTCGGCTGGTCGGTAGCGCCGGGCCATGCCCGGCGAACGAACCGTTAGTGCTTGGCTTCTTCCTTGGCGGCGTTGGCCTTGGCGTCATTGGCGACATCGCGGGCCTTGTCGGCGACCTTCTGTGCGGCGTTCGCGGTGGCGTCGCTGGCATGTGCGGCGGCATCGGTTGCGGCGTCCTTGGCCTTGTCGGCGGCGTTGGCGGTGGCGTCTGCAGCCTTGTCCAGCGCCTGCTGGGTATCGGCGGCGGCCTGCTCGGACGCGGCAGCGGTCTTGTCGGCGGCGTCGCGGGTGGCTTCGGCGGCCTTGTCCACAGCGTCACGGGCGGCAGCGCCTGCGCTGTCGGCAGCCTGCTGTGCGTCCTGCTTGGCCTGTTCGGCTTCCGGGCCCTTGCAGGCGGCCAGGGCCAGCAGCAGGGAGGCGGCCAGCAGGGTGGTGGTGATCGGACGAATCTTCATGGCGGTCTCCGGTACTGCAATGGATGGGGACGCCAGCCTATTCATGCCGTTGTGAAGACGGGGTCGCGATGCAGCGGCTCAGTCGCGCGCATTCGAAAAAAGAAAAAGCCGCTGGCGAACCAGCGGCTTTTCCAGAACAGCGTGAAGAAAGAAGTTATTACTTCTTGGCTTCTTCAGCAGCGTCCTTGGCCTTCTCAGCGGTGCCTTCAGCAGCCTTGGCAGCGTCAGCAGCGGCGCCGGCAGCGGCGTCGGTGGCAGCAGCGCCAGCCTGGGCAGCAGCGTCAACCGAAGCGTCAGCAGCGGTGGCGGCGGTGTCAGCGGCCTGCTGGGCAGCGTCGGCGGTCTGGGCGCCAGCAGCGGCGGCCTGGTCGGCAGCAGCCTGGGCTTCGGTGGCGGCTTCGTTGGCCGAAGCAGCGGCGTCCTGGGCAGCTTCCTGCTTCGAGCAGGCGGCCAGGGCCAGAGCCAGGGACATCGCGACCAGCAGCTTGTTGATGCTCATTGTGTGAATCCTCGTCGTTAGAATTAGGCAACGCGCATGCTGCGCGCCGACAACATGATGACAAGCCAAGATTGGGTGTCAAGCGATCCCGCATTCATTTTTGCGAAATCATCGTTAAATCTTTTTAAATCAATTCGATGGCGATTGCGGTTGCTTCGCCGCCGCCGATGCACAGGGTGGCAATGCCGCGCTTGCCACCGCGCGTGCGCAGGGCGTTGACCAAGGTCACCACCAGGCGTGCACCGGAGGCACCGATCGGATGGCCCAGCGCGCAGGCGCCACCATTCACGTTGAGCTTGTCGTGCGGAATGCCCAGTTCGCGCATCGGCGCCATCGCCACCACGGCGAAGGCTTCATTGATCTCGAACAGATCGACCTGGTCCAGCGACCAGCCGGTCTTGTCCAGCAGTTTGTGCAGCGCGCCGATCGGGGCGGTGGTGAACCACTCCGGTTCCTGCGAATGGGTCGCGTGGCCGACGATGCGGGCCAGCGGGGTGATGCCGCGAGCGGCTGCATCTTCCTCGGTCAGCAGGACCACTGCAGCAGCGCCGTCGGAGATGCTGGAGGAACTGGCGGCGGTGACGCTGCCGTCCTTCTTGAAGGCCGGGCGCAGGGTCGGGATCTTGGCGATGTCCGAGCGGCCCGGCTGCTCGTCGGTGGTGACCTCGACCTCGCCCTTGCGGGTGGCGACCTTCACCGCGACGATTTCATCGGCGAACGCACCGTTGGCCTGCGCCGCCTGCGCGCGCTTGACCGATTCGATGGCGTAGGCGTCCTGCTCTTCGCGGCTGAACTGGTATTTGTCCACGGCGCATTCGGCGAATTCACCCATCGTCTTGCCGTCATAAGCGTTGACCAGGCCATCGTGGGCCATGTGATCGACCGCCTGGAAGTTGCCGAAGCGGTTGCCGGTGCGCGAGTTCGGCAGCATGTGCGGCGCGTTGGACATCGATTCCATGCCGCCGGCGACAACGATGCTGGCCGAACCGGCCTTGATCAGGTCATGACCGAGCATGATGGTCTTCATGCCCGAGCCGCATACCTTGTTCAGCGTGGTGGCACCGGTCGACAGCGGGATGCCGGCAGCGATCGCCGCCTGGCGGGCGGGCGCCTGGCCGAGGTTGGCCGGCAGCACGCAGCCCATGAGGACTTCGGAAACGTCGCTGGCCGGGATGCCCGACTGTTCCAGGGCGGCAGCGATGGCGGCCGCGCCGAGGGTCGGGGTCGGCACGCCGTTGAACTGGCCGAGGAAGGAGCCGATGGCGGTGCGCTTGGCGGCGGCGATGACGATGTTGGACATGGCAATCTCGTTGATGCGTAAGCAATGTTCGGAAAGGAGACCGGGGGCCGTTGGATGTGCCCCGGTTTCCCGGCAGACTGCGTGGGGGTCGACCCAAGTATAGAGGGTCGGGGAGGGCCGCCGCTGGGCGCGGCCGCACGCCTGCCGGGATGAAGGCAGGACAACGTTCATGGGGAGGAATCGATGGAACGCACGATGATGGTGAGGTCTGCCCTGGGAACCGCGCTGGTGGTAGCGCTGACGGCCTGTGGTGGAGGTGGCGGGGGCGGCAACGTGCGCATCGATACCCCGCCACCACCGCCGCCACCGACTACCCCGCCACCGACGACGCCGCCCCCGGTCAAACCGCAGGAGCCGGCCTTCGACGCGCATCTGTCAGTCACCAATGCGCGCGCCGCACAGGCTGCCGGCCTGACCGGCCAGAACGTGCGCATCGGCATCGTCGACTCCGGCGTGCAGCGCAATGCGGTGGCGTTGAATGGCCGGGTGCTGGCCAACCTCAACTACATCGATCCGGCCAGGAACAATCTGGGTGTCGATGATGTGGTCGGCCACGGCACCGCCGTGGCCAGCCTCGCTGCCGGCGCGGCAACGGGCTCCTGGCCGGGTGGCATCGCGCCAAAGGCGCAGATCGTGTCGGCACGGATCATTGCCGACAAGCCGCCGGTCGATGACGGCAGCGGCAAGGGCAATTCCTTCAGCGGCCCGCTGGGCGTGGCGCAGGTCCACCAGGACCTGATCAGCTACAACGTGAAGGTGATGAACAATTCGTGGGGCGGCCTTTACTGGACCGACCTGCCGACCACCGCGCAGGTGGCCGCCGAATATCGCCCCTTCGTGATCAACCATGGCGGGCTGGTGGTGTTCGCCGCGGGCAATGATGGCCGCAGCGAGCCGAGCAGCCTGGCCGCACTGCCCAGCCAGCAGGGCGTGGCCGGCACGCTGCCGGCTGCCGACCTGGAGCGCGGCTGGCTGGTGGCCACCGCAGTGGATCCGTATGCGCCCGGTACGCTGGCCAGCTATGCCAATGCCTGTGGCCAGGCGGCCCGCTACTGCCTGACGGCGCCCGGCAGCGCGGTCTACCCCGATGCCAACGGTGGCAGCTACTACTGGAACTACGGCACGTCATTCGCGGCGCCCTTGATTTCCGGTGCGGCGGCGCTGGTCTGGGAGCGCTTCCCGTACTTCAGCAACGATCTGGTGCGGCAGACCCTGCTGGGTACCGCCAAGGACATCGGTGCGCCGGGCGTGGATCCGGTGTTCGGCTACGGCCTGCTCGACATCGGTCGTGCGATCAACGGTCCGGGTCGTTTCGACTGGGGTGATGTGGTCGCCAACGTGGATCTGGCCTCGACCGGCTCGGCGTGGCGCAACGATATCGTCGGCAGCGGCGGGCTGGTCAAGCAGGGCGGGGGCACCCTGGTGCTGGCCGGCAACAACAGCTACACCGGAGCAACCCGCATCGAACGCGGCATCCTGTCGCTGCAGAACGGTGGCGTGATCCGTTCCAACGTGACCATCCTCGGCCAGTCCGATCCGGATTCGACCGGCCTGCAGTTCAATGGCGGCACGCCCCGCGTGATCGGCAATGTGGTCAACGGCAGCAGCGTATTCCTCACCACCGGCAACACCACCGGCACCATCGAGGGCAACTACACCCAGCAGGCCGGCGCACAGTTGATGATCGCACTGGGCGCCAATGCGCTGCAGGTCACCGGCAATGCCGCGATCGACGGTGGCGTGCGCGTGCATGGCTTCGTTTCCGGCTACGTGCCACAGAACGGCAGCCGGCAGGACCTGATCCATGCGGCAGGCGGACTCAGCGGCACCTTCAGTACGCCGGCTACCTCCAGTGGCCTGCAGGGGCTGTCATTGCTGCAGAGCAGCTACGGCTATGACAGCAACAACGCGTGGTTGAACCTGACCCAGGTCAGCGTCACCGCAGCGGCCAGCGGCCTGGGGGCGTCCGCCCAGGCGGCAGCACAGCGCCTGGAAGGTGCATTCGCAGCGCTGGACAAAAACGCAGGCCTGCAGGGATCGGCCTTTGGTGCAGCGGCCGGTACCCTGCAGTGGACCGGCGGTGGCCCGCAGGGCCTGGCCGCCAGCCTGCAGAGCCTGTCCGGTCAAGCGCATGCGCGAGCCGAAGCAGCGACCTTCGACAGCATCGACATGTCGCGGCGTGCGATCGCCGAGCGCTTTGATCGTGTACAGGCCGCACCGCGCCTGCGCGGGAGCTGGCAGAGCGCGCTGGGTGAGGCGGGGCAGGGCAGCTTTGCCGGCAACGCTGCCGACAGCCGGGGCTGGATGGCCGGCCAGGATCTGCCACTGGGCAGCAATGGCCTGATGGGCGTGGCGTTTGGTGAGACCCGCAGCACTGGTGGCAGCAGTTTCGGCGGCGATCGTGGGCGTGATCGCCAGGCGCAGGCGCAGCTGTACGCCGGCTGGAATCTGGGGCGTGGCTATGCGTTGGCCCAGGTGGGCAGCGGTCAGTTCACCCGCGCGCTGGATCGTCAGCTGCTGCTCGGTGCGGGTGCCTATGGCGTCTCCGCGCGGTACGGCGGCCGTTTCAGCAGTGCCAGCGTGGAGGGCGGGTACCGGCTGGGGCGTGCGGGCGCATCGATGACGCCCTACGTCGGTGCCAGCACCACGCGTGTGGAGACCGACGCCTTCAATGAACTCGGCGGCTTTGGTTTCGGCCTGCGGGGCGATGCCAACCGCGTGCAGCGCAGCCAGATGCTGGCCGGTATCCGCGGCGAGCGCGGCTGGGGGCGTTGGACGCTGCGTGGGCATGCCGAATGGCAGCAACGGCTTGATGGTGCGGATGCGGACTGGCAGGCCAGCTTCGTCGGCGTCGATGCCTGGGCGCCGTTGGCGGGCTGGAACGCGCCGCGCGGCAGTGCGCTGATCGGCGTGGCGCTGGAATCGTGGTGGGGCCGCAATGGCCGCCTGAGCCTGGGCTTCGACCAGCGTGTTGGTGGCGAAGGTGCGCGGCAGGCCGCCTTGCGCTACAGCACCGGCTTCTGAAGGACGGCTCGCGCCGGGTCATGCCCGGCGCGACATCGGCAGGTTCAACCGCCGCGCAGGTTGCCCAGGCGCGGGGTGCTGCGGCCCAGCGGCATCTTCAGCTTGCCGATCGACAGGATGCGGCTTTCGGCGATGCGGTCGGCGGCACGCTGCGGCGCGATGTTCTCGCGCTGCGACAGTTCGAAGATGCGGGTGAGGTTGTGGTAGATGCTGCGGATCAGGCGCATTGCGCGTTCGCGGTTGTAACCGTCGATCTCCAGCGACACGTTCATCACGCCACCGGCGTTGACTGCATAGTCCGGCGCATACAGGATGCCGCGCGCATGCAGCTCGTCGCCGATTTCCAGGCTCGACAGCTGGTTGTTGGCGGTGCCGCAGATGATCTTCGCCTTGATCCGCGGCAGCGTGTCGGCGTTGATCGCACCTTCCAGCGCGCACGGTGCGAACACGTCGGCGTTCACCTCGTGGATCTCATCCGGTTTGACCGCTTCGGCGCCGAAATCGCTGACCGCGCGATCAACCAGCGCGCTGTCCAGGTCGGTGACGTACAGCTTGGCACCGCGGTCGCGCAGCAGCTTCACCAGTTCCATGCCGATGTGGCCCAGGCCCTGCACGGCGATGCTGGTCTTGCCCACTTCCTCATGGCCGAACTTGAAGCGCATCGACGCCATCAGTGCCTGCAGCGCACCGTAGGCGGTGAACGGGGCGGGATCGCCGGAGCCACCATGGACCTGGTGCACGCCGGTCACGAACTGGCTTTCCAGGTAGATGTTCTCCATGTCGTTGACGTCGGTTCCGACGTCCTCGGCGGTGATGTAGCGCCCGCCCAGCGAATCGACATAGCGGCCGAAGGCACGGAACAGCACCTCGGTCTTGTCCACTTTGGGGTCGCCGATGATCACCGCCTTGCCGCCACCCACGTTGAGGCCGGCCAGTGCATTCTTGTAGGTCATCGTCCGGCTCAGCCGCAGCGCATCGGCCAGCGCCTCGTCGGTGCTGGCGTAGGGGCGCATGCGCACGCCGCCCAGGGCCGGGCCGAGGGTGGTGTTGTGGATGGCGATGATCGCCTTCAGGCCGGCGTCGTGGTTGTGGCAGAACACCACCTGTTCGTGGCCGGTGGTGGCGAGGGTTTCGAATAGCATGGCGTCTCCGATGGCGCGATCAGCGGCGAACTGCAGCGAACGGCCAGTGAACGGTAGGGTCCCAAAACAAAAAAAGCGACGTCGTCGGTGCAGGGGGACGGGTCGCGCGGCGCCATTCTAGTCCATTCCCCCGGCCGGTGCCGTCGACATCGGTGGCCTTCCGGTTAAAGAAGATGAAAGTTCGGCCGATGCTGCGACGACGGCGGGTGGCCGGATTCGCGTGAAGAGGCAGGGCGGTCAGTGACGGCAAGGGCACCACAACGACAGGGCGGGCGGCGATGACGCCGGCCTGGTGGCGATCACTGCGTGGCTGGCTGGCGCGTTCGACCGGGACGGCACCGTCCCGGTTGGCGGCGGCGTCGCGGCAGGCGGTGGCGGCGGCTGCGGCCAGCCTGCAGGGCGCGGCTCTGCCCTCGGCCGAGATCGCTGCACATCTGCAGCGTGGCCTGCATGCACTGGCCCTGTACCCGCGCCTGGCCGGTGAATCCACGGCGGTGCAGGCCGCGGGGTTGGGCGAGGCGGTGGCGCGCGCGCTGCAGGACCGGGACTGGGCGGCCCGTCAGCTGCCGCGCCGCCCGCAACTGCTGCCGCAGCTGATCCAGACGGTCAACGACGATGCTGCGTCGGCGCGGGTGATGGCGGCGATCATCGGCCAGGACCCGGTGCTGACCGGCAACCTGCTGCGCATCGCCAACAGCCCGGCCTACAAGGTGCACGAGCGCCCGGTGGAAAGCCTGCAGCGGGCGGTGACGCTGGTCGGTACCGAAGGCGTGCGACAGATCATCAGCGCAGTTCTGGTGCAGCCGGTGATGCAGGTGCAGTGCGAGGTGTTTCCGCAGTTCAGCACGATCATCTGGGAGCACGCACTGCTGGCCTCGCGCGCAGCCGCTGACCACGCGCGCACGGTCACTTTCGGCGATGCCTTCGCCGCCCAGTGGCTGGGCCTGGTACAGGGGCTGGGGGCCGCGCTGGTGATGCGCCAGCTGCTGCAGGAAGCGCAGGCACGCGATGAAACGGTGGAACCGGCGCTGGCGCTGCAGCTGCTCCAACAGTGGTCGCTGCCGTTGGCGCAACGCGTGGCTGCGGCCTGGGAGCTGCCCGAGCCGGTGCACCAGGCGCTGGCGCCCGAGGCGGATGGCCCGCTGGCCGACAGCCTGCGCCTGGCCAGCGCGGCCGCAGCGGCCAGCCTGCTGTGCCGGCACGGACATGCCAGCCAGAGCCGCATGCTGGCCCTGCTTGAACAGTTGCCTTCGGCGCCGCCGCATGCCCTGCGCTGGATCTGGCGGCGCCTGCATGGGCGCAGCGTGGAAACACGGGATGACGCCGGACAGGAAGAGGCGGGTCCTGCGCCCTGAGCGCTACAGCTGCGATTCCACCGGCAGCCAGCTGATCACCCGCGCGGTCCAGCGCTTGCCCAGGCTGGCCCCGGGTTCGGCCTCCACCCAGTGCGGCGGTGGCTGCCGCTCCAGCCAGCGCAGGTCATCATCGCGCCCCAGCGCCAGCCACCAGCTATGCTCCGGGCCGGCCAGGCGCAGGTACTCGTCGCGCAGCTGTGCACCGAGCGCCGGGTCATCGAACAGCACGCCCATTTCGGTATTGAGGTAGGCCGAACGTGGGTCGAGGTTGAACGAACCGACGAAACCGCGGCGGTCATCGACCACGAATGCCTTGGTGTGCAGGCTGGCGCCGCTGCTGCCGAACAGGCTGGCATCCAGCTGGCCGTGTGCCTTCAGTTCGTACAGCTGCACGCCGGTCCTCAGCAGCGGCACCCGGTAGCCCATGTAGCCGCCGTGTACCGCTGCCACATCGTTGGCGGCCAGTGAGTTGGTCACCACGCCCACCTGCGCGCCGCGTGCGGCCAGCGCCGACAGCGCCTCGACCCCATCGTTGCCGGGCACGAAGTAGGGCGAGATCAACAGCGCACTGCGCCGCGTGCTGCGCAACTCGTCGCTGAGACGGCTGACCAGCCAGCCGCGGCGATCGTCATCGCGGTGTTTCATCGGCGGATCGGAGGCGATGCGCACGTTCGCGCTCCAGTGCAGCGGTTCCGGGCTGGGCCGCTGCAGCGCGCGCGACTCGGCCACGCGTTGCAGGTAGGGCTGTGCCTTGGCATGCATGGCATCCAGGTCCGACTGCCGTACCAGCTGCTGCAACTGTGCATCGGTATACGAGGCCAGTGCGGAAATCGGGATCGCCGTGCTGCTGTTCCAGTAGTCGTCGAAGATCTGGTTGGCTTGCTGCACGGCGGGGCCGGCCACCACCAGGTCCAGGTCCTGGAAGTTCACATCGTCGCGCGCGCTGAAGTATTCCTCGCCGATGTTGCGGCCACCGACGATCGCGATGCGGCCGTCGGCGATCCAGCTCTTGTTGTGCATGCGGTGGTTCACGCTGAAAGCGCGTTGCACCAGCTCCAGCGTGCGCGCGATGCCGCTGCGGTTGCGGAACGGGTTGTACAGGCGGATCTCGATGTTCGGATGCGCATCGAGTGCCATCATCAACGCGTCCTTGTCCTTGGCGTTCATGTCGTCAAGCAGGATGCGCACGCGCACGCCGCGCTCGGCGGCGTCGTACAGCGCCTTGGCCATCAGATGGCCGATCAGGTCGTCGTGCCAGATGTAGTACTGCAGGTCCAGGCTGCGGCCTGCGTGCGCGGTGATCATCGCGCGCGCGGCGAAGGCATCCATGCCATCACTGAGGAACGCCACGCCGGACTGCCCGGGGTGTGCGTCCTGCAGCGGCACGATCTGCTGGTCGATGCGGGTCTGCGCCGGCTGCAGTGGCAGCACATGCGAGGGTGCGCCCTGTGCCTGCGGGGTGAGGTGGTCGGCCAGCAGCAGCCCGGACAGGACCAGCAGCAACAGCGCGGCGAGGATGATCGCAGCGGCGCGCAGCAGGCGTCGCCACAGGGGCTTGGGCAGGCTCATGCCCCGATGGTAGATCCACGCCGTGCGTGGATGAAAGCCAACAGACCTATCGCCGTAGATCCACGCCATGCGTGGATGGCAGGGACTTCGCGGTCAGAAGCGCTCGTCGCTGCCCAGGTAACGCCACTGCCCCGCAGGCAGCGGTCCCAGTGCCACGCGGCCAATCCGCAGCCGACGCACGGCCGCGACCTGCAGGCCGGCAGCGGTGACCGCCACGCGCAGGCCCTTGGCCGTCAGGCCCTTGCCGGCGAAGCGCAGGCGCTGCTCGCTCTGCCAGCTGACCTTGGCGCCGCCCGATTCCTGCTGCAGCCGCGCCATCAGCCAGGGGCCGCGCTCGGGACCGCCTTCGGCCACTTCGATCAGGTATTCCTGTTCGGTGCGGCCCAGATTGCGCTGCAGATGGGCCAGCGTGGCCGGGTCCTGGCTGACCACCACCAGGCCGCTGTCGCTGGCCGGAAGCGAGGCGGCCAGCTGCAGGCCGTGGAAGTGACGCTGAAGCGGACGGATGTCGCTGGCATCAAGTTCGCTGCGGCTGTCACTGCTGACCAGCGCGCACAGGGTTTCAGCGGCAACGCCTGCCGGCTTGTGCAACAGCATGCTGGCCCGCTCGGCCTTTTCATCACTGGCCTGCTCGGCCACGACGATCACCGCGCTGTCATCGACCGGGCGCTGCGGCTGCTCGACCACCTCACCATTGACGCTGACCCAGCCGCCTTCGATGTAGCGCCGGGCTTCACCGCGCGGGATGCCGAGCAGGGCGGACAGGCGTTTGTCGAGACGGGTCGGTTCCATGGCGGAAAGGTCAGGCAGGGGGCGCGCAGTGTAGCCGCAACGCCGGTTCAGCGCTGGCCGCGGTTGGCCAGCTCGGTCAGGTACAGGCGGGTATCGAACTCCAGCTGCAGGTAGTCCGGCTCCATGTGCTGGCATAGCTGGTAGAAGGCCTTGTTGTGGTCGGCCTCCTTCAGATGGGCCAGTTCGTGCACCACGATCATGCGCAGGAATGCGGCCGGCGCCTGCCGGAACACGGTGGCGATGCGGATCTCGCGGCTGGCTTTGAGGCGGCCACCGTGCACGCGGGAAATGGCGGTGTGGGTGCCCAGCGCGTGCTTGATGACTTCCAGCGTATTGTCGTAGCAGACCTTGTTGAGCGGCACCGATTTGCGCAGGTAGCGGTCCTTCATGTCCTGCGTGTAGTCGTACAGTTGGCGGTCGCTGCGCACTTCATGCGGGTCGGGGTAGCGTTGCTGCAGCCAGGGGCCGAGCTTGCCCTGCGCCAGTAGTTCGCTGACCTGGGCGACCAGGGGTTCGGGATAGCCGGTGAGGTACTTCAGGACTGCCATGCAGGGGCGGCGGGGCGTCGGTAGAATGGGGCCTCCAGATTACACGCGGTACGCATCGACCATGGCAAAGCCCAACGCGCTGCAGGAACAATTGCTCAAGGCCGGCCTGGCCAAGAAGTCGCAGGCCAGCGCCGCCGCCAGCGCGCAGGCCAAGGCCCGGCAGGGCAAGGCCGAATCGACCTCGGCCGAGGTCCAGCGTGAGGCTGAACGTGCCCGCGCGGAGAAGATCGAGCGCGACCGCGCGCTGGCGGCCGAGCGCAACGCCCAGGCCAAGCAGGCTGAACAGAAGGCCCAGGCCAAGCAGATCATCAGCGCCCATGCCGTGCCCCACAAGGGCGACGACGAGTACCGCTTCAGCGACGGCGCGGCGATCCGCACCCTGCTGATCGACCCCAAGCTGCGCAAGGCGCTGTCGGTGGGCGTGCTGGTCATCGTCGCCCACGGCGAGAGCTACGCGTTGCTGCCGCGCGCTGCCGCCGAAAAGGTGCGTGAACGTGCCCCGGAAGCGATCATCGTCGACCACGGCCAGCCAGGCTCGACCGCAGAGATCTCCACCGGCAACGCCGAAGACGACGCCTACTACGCCCAGTTCCAGGTGCCGGACGATCTGGTCTGGTAAGCAAAAAGGGGACGGAGGGGATTAAGCCGCAATCGGCCTGATCCGGCCCGTCTGCCTTCTGCTCAGCTTGCTGAAGGCCCGCCGGTCATGGCCCGGCGCTACCGTTCACTGCGCGGTGTATCGTCCCCATATCAGGCGACACACCTGAGGAGGATGGCCATGGCCACCGGTTGGGCGGGAGACGGCGCGGTCCAGGACCAGATCGACGCCACCGTTGACGATGCGATTGCCCGCGCGCGGCGCCAGCTGCGTGAGGGCCCGGGTCTGGAACACTGTGAGGAATGCGACGCGCCGATCCCGTTGGCGCGGCGCCAGGCCGTGCCGGGTGTGCGGCTGTGCGTGGCGTGCCAGCAGGTGCATGACGACGAAGAGCAGGCGCATGCCGGCTACAACCGCCGTGGCAGCAAGGACAGCCAGTTGAGGTAAAGGTTGTTCGGCAGGGCTTGCAGCCCTGCACCTGCCGAAGCAACGTCAACGTCAACGTCAAAAGCGGGCGTTCCGTGGGGGGGCGGGGCGGTGTCGGATTGCGGGGACGCCGCAAGTACGTCCTTGTAGGCTTGGCAGCCGCATCCATGCGGCTGACACCCCGCAATCCGGCACCGCCCCACCTCTGACAGATCCCCGCGATCGGGTAGATCCACGCCATGCGTGGATGAAATCTGTCAGATATCGATAGTCAAATTGGGGTCAGAGCCCGTTACGCAGCAACGGGATCCGACCCCGTGCCGTTCCTGCAGATCGCGGAAATCTGTCGAAGGCGGGGTGGGTCCGGTGGCGGGAGTGTCAGCCGCATGGATGCGGCTGCCAAGCCCCGGGGGTCACTTCAGGGATGGGTTTACGGCGTCTCCCGCCACCGGACCCACCCCGCTATCCCACGGATAGCAGGCTTTCGCCGTTGCCGTTGCCGTTGCTTCAGCGGGTGCAGGGCGCAGCCCTGCCGAAAACCACCCTCAGCCGTCGCCCTGGATGCCGCCGGGGGCCTGCGCCGGGTCGCGCCAGCGGCGCACCGTGCGCTGGAAGAACAGGTTGTTCGGCAGCTGCAGCACCGTGCCCTCGTGGCCGTCGCCGGTTTCCTGCAGCGTGGTGTAGATCAGGTTCACGTCGATCACCCGGCCCTTCAGGCCCGGCTTCTCGCCGTTTTCCAGCACCTCGATGTAGTCGTGCAGGCGGAACGGGCGGGTGGTGAAGATCAGCAGCGTGCAGAAGATGTTGGACAGCACGCTCCACGCCGCGAAGAAGGCCACCGCGCCCACGGCTGCAAAGCCGGTGAACGCGGTCCACAGCACCGACGGCTTCGCGCCGAGCAGGCTGAGGATGTACAGCAGGGCACTGAAATAGACCACGAAACTGGTGATCCGGCGCGCACCCATCACCATCTCCGGCGGCAGCGTGTAGTGCTCGGCGAAGCGGCGGATCAGGCGACGGGCGAGCACGCGCAGGAGCCATGCGACCAGCAGCACCAGTACGATCTGCAGGGCGACGCCGGCGTAGTTCAACCACGGGTGGGTCCAGGTGGGCAGGTGATCCTTCAGCGACAACATCATGGGGCGAAAACAGGCGGCGGGAACGGCCCCTGATGTTACCCGGCGCGTGCGGGGGATTCGACCGCCGGGTTCCAGGCCACGCACACCAGCTCCTGGCGGTGCTGCTGCAGGCAGGCGCGGCCATTGTCGGGACGCAGCTGCAGTGACAGGCCCAGCGCCTGCAGCAGGACACAGGCGGTGATCACCAGCAGGGCGGCGCAGGATGGGCTGGACATGGCAGGACTCCTGGACGGCAATTTCGCGAAGGACCTTTCATGGATGCAGCAGCCACCCAAAAGGTTGCATGCCATCGATCATCGATCGGCTCTAAACCTTTTCCCGGGTCGCCGCATCCAAGCGATATGCTCGACACCACCATGCCCGCGCCGCCTGCCGCCAACGACGCCGTCGATGAACCCGCCCTGGTGCGGGCGGCGGCCGCCGGAGATACCGCTGCCTATGAACTGCTGTACCGGCGCCACGCGCCCCGTGTATTCGCTGTGCTGTGGCGGTTGTGTGGCGGCCAGCAGGCACGCGCCGAGGACGCGCTGCAGGAAGCGTTCCTGCAGGCGTGGAAGGCGCTGCCGGGCTTCCGTTTCGAGAGCAGCCTGTCGACCTGGCTGCACCGGCTGGGCGTCAACGCGGCACTGATGGAGCTGCGCGGGCGTGCGGGCGGGCAGGATCACGACAGCCTCGACGAAGTGGACAGAGGGTTGCAGGAGCTGGCAGTGCACGATCGTTGCGCCGGCACCGAACGCGACCTCGAACGGGCACTGTCGACACTGCCGCCACGGGCACGTGCGGTACTGGTACTGCACGACATCGAAGGCTGGAAACACCAGGAAATCGCCGAACAGCTGCAGATGGCCGTCGGCAGTTCCAAGGCACAGTTGCATCGTGCGCGCGGCCTGTTGCGCGCACGGCTGGGAGACATGACATGAGTACACACGACCACGATTCCGACCACGATCTGCTGGCCCGGCTGCGCGCGCTGCCGACCGAACGCGGCGTACCCACCGATGGCTGGGCACGCCTGTCGGCGCAGCTGCCGCCGCGTGAACCGCAGGCGGCACCTGCGCCGGGCGACAACGTGGTGGCCCTGCCAGCGCGCTCGCGGCGTCGCTGGTGGCTGCCGGTCGGTGCGGCGTTGGCGGCCAGCCTGGCGCTCTACGCGGTGTCACCGTGGCGGCATACGCAGCCGGAGGTGCCGGTGCCTTCAGCGCTGCAGCTGCAGGCTGCGGCGATGACCGAGCAGTACCAGCAGGCCGTCGCTTCGCTGCCCGATGGACGGGCGCCGGAATGGCAGCCGGCGCTGCACGAACTGGATGAAAGCGCAGCGCAGATCCGTGCCGCCTTGGCGCAGGACCCGCGTGCACCGCACCTGCTTGGCCAGCTCAAGCGCACCTACGCGCTGCGGCTGGAACTGACCCGGCAGGCGGCCTATGCCGCCGAGTCCGGCTTGACGACCTGAGGAGACCCCCATGACCCGAACCCTGATTTCCTGCTGTGTCGCGCTGCTGCTGGCCCCTGCCGTGGCGCTGGCCGACACCCGTATCGACGAGCGCCACACCCTGGCCGCGGGCGGTCGCATCGAGCTGAGCAATGTGGCCGGCAAGGTGACCGTGCGTGGCTGGGACCGCAATGACGTGCAGCTCACCGGCACGCTCAGCGACGGCCTGCAGCTGCGTCAGGAGAAAAGTGCCAACCGTGTGCGCTGGGAGATCGAATACCCGCGCCGCAGCAGCAATGGTGGCGCGACGCTGGTACTGAACGTGCCGCGCTCGGTGGAGCTGCTGCTGAGCACGGTCAGCGCCAGCCAGGACATCAGTGGCATCGATGTGCGACGGCTGCAGGCCGACACGGTCAGCGGCAGCCTGAGCGCGGCTGGCCGCAGTGGCGACAGCAAGCTCAACACGGTCAGTGGCAGCGTCAGCGCACGCCTGCAGACGCCGAAGCTGGACGTGAACACGGTCAGTGGCCGGATCGAGGCCGGCGGCGGCGTGTCCGGTGATATCGGTGCGCAGACGGTGTCCGGCCGGGTCGAGGTGGATGCCGGGCGCGTGCAGCGGCTGGCGGTGGAGACCGTCTCGGGCAGCATCGATCTGGCAGCGGCCGGTTTGGCTCCCGGCGGCCGCATCAACGTCGAATCGGTCAGTGCCTCGGTCACGCTGAGCCTGCCGCGCACGGTGTCGGCACAGCTGTCGGTGAACAGCTTCAGCGGATCGATCAACAGCGATGCCGGGCAGGTGGAGCGGCCGCGCTATGGGCCGGGCAGCCACCTCGATACGCGTCTGGGCGGCGGTGACGGTGACATCCGCATCCAGTCGCATTCGGGCGGTGTGCGGGTACGCCTGGACCGCTGAACGCGATCCGGCAGGCCGCGGCGGCAGCGCCGCCGCGGTCGATACTGGGTCAGCTGGCTTTCTTCAGCGCCCAGGTGGTGCCGAGGACTTCGATCTTGCCACCGGCCTTGCGGAACGCTGCCAGGTCCGAAGCGATCGAATCGCTGCTGACCACAGTGCTGGCGGCCGCGCCCTTGCGTTCGCTGCGGATGCTGTTGCTGGCCTTCGCGGGGGTCTTTGCCTTGCGGGGCATGGTTGCTCCTGTCAGGTGGAAGGGGAGGAAAGCGCCCAGGCATCGGCCTGGCGCAGGTAGTCCTGCCGCTCGCGGCGGCAGTCATCGCCGCCCATCGAAAACTGGCGGCAGATCGCCGGGCGCTGCGAATAGATCGTGCAGCGCAGGTGATAGGGATCGATCGCCGCGCACCAGCCTTCCTCGTTGCGCGCCATCACGGCACGGCCGTGGGTGTCGCGTGACAGGAACTGGCCGGGCACGTGGTCGCCGGGCTGCAGCAGCACGGGCAGCCGGCAACAGACCGCGTCACAACGGCGGCAGTCGATGGGTGCAGGTGCTGCGTCAGGTTGTAAGGCCACAGGGGCCTGGCGGGTGCCCAAAGCGGGTCTCGATGGCGGCTCAGGTGCTGCGCGGACCATGAACGAGCCAGGAAGGCATGGCCGCTAGGCCCGCGGGGCGGGCCAGGCTGCACTGTGGACACACACCGGCGTGGCCGGCGGAAGGTGCAGCGTGGTTCTAGCCGACCAAGAGTAACTTAGACCGCGTAACGTTTTGTTAATCCTGGCTGGCTGCCGCCAGCGCAAGGCCCTGGACCACGCCCAGCGAGGGCTCGCCGTGGACCATGCGGGCCCCCGGGAAGGCCTCGGCCACGGCCTGGCGCAGGTAGCCGGCACGGGACATGCCGCCGGTCAGGAACACCGCGTCCGGGTCGCCGCCGATGTCGCTGCGGACCTGGGCCAGCAGCTCGCGGATCTGCTCCAGGTAGCCATGGGCGGCGGCGGCCAGGCCGTCGGCGCTGCTGTCGGCATGCAGGTCGCGGGCGATGTAGTCCAGCGTGCTGCGGTGTTCGCTGGCGGCGCTGAGGGCAATCTTGGCGCGTTCGACATCGCGGTACAGGCGGGCGGTATTGCCGGTGTCCTGCAGGGCCTGCAGGCGCGCGCCCCACGGGTCGTCGACGTGATCGTATTTGTGCTGGCGGAAGTCGCGCTGGCGCGTCATGTCCTGCACGGTGGCGGCTTCCACGTAGTGGTGGGCGGGTACGCGGGTGATGCCGCGGCCGAACAGCGGCATGTAGCTGGACAGGCTCAGCGCCAGATCGATGTCG
The DNA here is from genome assembly GCF_059295135.1 of Stenotrophomonas sp. INTA L402-1. NCBI lineage: Bacteria > Pseudomonadati > Pseudomonadota > Gammaproteobacteria > Lysobacterales > Lysobacteraceae > Stenotrophomonas > Stenotrophomonas sp. INTA L402-1. The sequence continues at coordinate 228,842 of NZ_JCAFWP010000002.1, read as the reverse complement.
GTACCGCCACGGGCGATACCCCAGGCGCGGTGGATGCGCGGCGCAGCATCGCCACCAACCTCGGCGTGGGCGATATCGGTGGTACCGCCGCCGATATCAACGATCACCGCCTGGTGCCGCTCGCGGCTTTCGGCGTGGTAATGCATGGCCGCCGCGGCCGGTTCCTCGAGGAAATCGATCTGGTCGAAACCGGCCTGGGTGGCGGCTTCGCGCAGGATGTCCAGTGCCTGATCGTTGCCGGCCGCGCCGATCGAGCTGCGGAACTGCACCGGGCGGCCGAGCAGGGCGGCACGCAGCGGCTGGCCAAGCTGGGCGCTGGCGGTCAGGCGGATGTGCTCGAGGATGTGCGCGGCGATGCCGGTGATGGTCTGCTTCGCGCGCGGGTGCAGGTTGTAGCCCAGCATCGACTTCGGGCTCTGCACCAGGTTGCCTTCGTGTTCCTCGAAATAGGCTTCCAGCGCGTCGTCGCCGTAGACCGCGTTCTGCAGCAGGTCGCTGGCGCTGCGCTCCTTGCCGGCGCGGGCTTCCATCCATTCCCGGCGCAGTGCGCGCAGGGCTTCGCGGCGCAGCGCCTGCGGCGTGCGTTCCTGGCCGGCGGCGCGGGCCGCGCGCGCGGCGCTGTCGATCATCTGCTGAAGCTCGTGTTCCTGGCCGGCGTCGAGCTGGAAGTCGTCCGGGTCGGGCACCACGCCAGGGAAGTACACGCTGGTGCGGAACTGCTCGGCGTCGCCGAAGCGGATCGGCAGCAGTTTCCCCTCATGCACGATGGCGGCGGCGGAGTTGCTGGTACCGAAGTCGATGCCGAGGCGCATGGGGAGTTCCGGGGGGCGATCAGGGGCCGCGCACTCTGCTGCAGTTCGTCGCCGACTGCAAGTTCCTGCGGCCTTCTGTTCTGGATGGGGGTTCCGGATCGGGTCATGCGAGCCGCCGGGCGCTGGCCGGAAAAGGGCAGGGAGCCAGGCGGTTACAATGGCGGCTGTTGATTCACTTTGAGGTACTTGCTGATGTCTTCTGCCCCCGCCTGCCCGCAGTGCACCCTGGAAAACACCTACGCCGATGGTGCGCTGTGGATCTGCGCCGACTGCGGTTTCGAATGGACCGCCGAGGAAAGCGCCGGTTCCACCCTGGTCGTGCGTGACAGCAACGGCAACACCCTGCAGGCCGGCGACACCGTCACCGTGATCAAGGACCTGAAGGTCAAGGGCTCCTCGATCCCGCTCAAGCAGGGCACCGTGATCCGCAACATCCGCCTGGTCGAGGATGACGCCGAGCACATCGAAGGCAACTCGGACAAGATCAAGGGCCTGGTCCTGAAGACCTGCTTCCTCAAGAAGGCCTGATCGCCTTCAGCGCTTGGCCTGCTGCTGCGCGCGCCAGCGGGCCAGGCTGTCCAGTTTGGCCTGGTAGCGCGCCTGCTCCGGCGCGCCCCCCAGTTCCTGCGCACGCAGCAGTTCGCGATCGGCGCGCTTGAGCTGGCCAGCCAGGAAATAGACGCGTGCCAGCCCGAAGTGGAACTGATGCGCGGTGTCATACAGGCGCACGGCCTGCCGGTAATAGCGGATCGCCTGGTCCAGCTGGCCGGCACGTTCGGCCTTGGCGCCGAACATGTACTGCGCGAACGGGTCTTCGCGCTGCACCGACTTCAACCGGCGCTCAAGTGACTGCGCCTGCGCGGTCAAGCCCAGGCTGCGGAACAGCGCGGAGGCATTGGTCAGTGCGGCATCCTGGCGGCCTTCCAGCTGCAGCGATCGGTCCAGCGCCTGCCGCGCCGCCTCGTTGTTGCCTTCGCGGTGGTCGAGCACGCCGAGGTTGTTCCACACCGGAGCGAACCCGCTGTCCTGAGCCAGGGACGCGTCGAAGAATGCACGCGCGCCGACGAAATCACCGTCGGCGAGGCGCTCCGCACCCCGGTTGTTGTAGAAGTGCGCCAACGCCCGCGCACGGCTGACGGGAACCGGGCCGCGGCGGTCATAGAGCACATTGCGGTCCAGATCGACGGTACCGAAACGCCCACCGACGTCGACACCGGCGTTGACGTGGCCGACGCTGTAGACCACGCCCGCGTCCTGGTCCTGGTACCAGGACACCACCTGCCCGACTTCCTGCACGCGGGCCTGGATGCCAGCCTCCCGCGCAAGCGTCACGAACAGCAGGGTGAAGGCCAGGCAGTTGGCGCGGCGGTGCTGCCAGATATCGCTGACGGTGTAGGTCGCATTGGCGTCGTACTGCAGGTCCAGCCCGTGCTGGTCGAAGATCATCTCCACGAGCGCCTGCAGCCGCTGGTCGCGGGAGTAGCTGCGCTGGATCACCTGCTTCTGGAGCATCGCACGCAGGTCCGCGGGAATGGCGAACACTTCTTCCGGGGTCGGCACACGTGCGGCCGACACGGTGATGGTCGGGGTCGTCACCACATCGGCGGGCGGTGCCTGGCCTGCGCTGAAGGCAGGAGCACAGAAGGCCAGCAGCGAAAGAGCGAGGCAATGGGCGGCAGAACGGTGCATGACGGTTCCCGGCAGCGGCGGGCGCTCCCGCCTGTGGCGAGTGTATGCCCATGGATGTCCGGCTGCAGCGACCGTTGGTCGGCGCCGCGTTCATCCACAACCGGTGTGGACCAGCGCTCGACAAAGCTGTGGACAACTGGCTCCGGGCCCCGCCCGGCAAGCGTTGTGAGTGCGTGGTGAAAAAACCGCCAGCTTGCCCGGCGCCGGCGCAGGCGGGATGATCCGGTCATGGACTTCTCACCGCTGACGCTTGCCCCGGCGCAGTGGCAGGCGCTGCAGGACAGCTATGCAACGCCGCCACGGGCCTACCACCACTTCGGCCATGTGCGCGCGGTGCTGCAGCACTGCCAGGAGGTCGCCGACGGCCCCGGCTGGAAGCAGCCGGCCGAGATCTATCTGGCCGTGCTCTATCACGATGCGATCTATCAGGCGGGGCGCAAGGACAACGAGGCGCGTTCGGCGCAGCTGGCTCTGCAGGCGATCGCACAGGCGCCAGAGCTTGCCACTGTCGACGCCGCTCGCGTGGAGCAATTGATCCTGCTGACCGCCCGCCACGGCGCGCTTGGTCCAGAGGATGTGGATGCCGAGGCGGCGCTGTTCCTGGACTGCGACATGGCCATCCTGGCCGCGCCGGAGCCGGTGTTCGCTGCCTATGACCGTGGCGTGGCCGAAGAATACAAAGGGGTGGTGCCGGGCTTCCTGTACCGTGCCGGCCGTCGCCGCTTCCTGCAGGGCCTGCTGCGCGCTCCGCGGATCTTCCTCAGCGAGTTCTTCCACCAGCGCCTGGACGCGGCCGCCCGTGACAACCTGCGACGTCAGCTGGGCGTTTGAGCCGGCCCGGTACACTGGTGACCTGTTTCCAATGATTGCCGTTTCCGACCGTGTCCGTCCCTGATCCCGATCCCCGCCCGCTGCCACCGGAAGAACCCGGCCCCAACGAATGCTGCGGCAGTGGTTGCCCGCTGTGTGTGCTGGACCTGTATTCCGATGAGCTGCAGCGCTACCGCAAGGCGCTGGCCGAGTGGAAGACGCGGCATCCAGAGGCCGCACCATGAGCCGTGCACGCCCGGCGGCGGTGCTGGCGCTGGTGGCACTGGTGCTGTTCGTGGCCACCGCGCTGTGGACCCAGGTTGCGCGCAGTGATCTGGACTGGGTGCGGGCGACCTTGAGCCTGTACCTGCACGGGCCGTGGGGGCTGGCATTGCGCGCTGCCTACTGCCTGCTGGCGCTGGCCATTGCGGCGCTTGGCATTGCGCTGTATCGCGGCAGCATCGGCCCGCGGCGCAGTGCGGCCGCACCGTTGCTGTTCACGGTTTCCGCGCTGGGCCTGGCGACGGTCGCCATCGGCGACAGCTGGCTGCCTGAAGCAACACCGCTGCTGGCACCGTTCATCCATGGGCTGGCAGCCAACACGGCGTTCCTGTGTGCCAGCGTCGGCATGCTGCTGCAGGCCTGGTACCTGCGCCGCGAACCGGGTTGGCAGTCCGCTGCGGGCCTGCTCTGGGGCTGGGCATGGCTGGCCTTTGTGCTGCTGTGGCTGCATGTGCTGTGGCGTGGTGGACCACCGCGTGGGCTGGGACAGAAAGTGGTGATCGCGGTGATCGTTGGCTGGCTGTTGTATCTGGCGATGGCGCTGTACCGTCGCAGCCGTCGGGCCGCGGCCCACTGAATCCCCAACGGCCTGCGCCGGTACGTGCCGTGCACGCGGCGGCGGCGTATCGTGTGCGCACTCCATCGGGGATGCGATATGAAGCGTGCAGGGCTGGGCAGGGCAATGGGTGTGGTACTGGCGCTGGCCGCGCTGCCGGCAACGGCGGCCGTGACCCCGCAGCAGTTCAGCCATGGGCGGTTCGAGCAGATTCCGGTGCACATGCCATCCGGCACGCCGCAACGGGTGGTGATCTGGTTCCACGAACCCACGGCCGGTGGTGACACCAGCCGCCTGCCGATCGAGGCCCTGCGTGCCGATGGCGCGCTGGTCGCGGCAGTGGACATTGCGCACCTGCGCGGTGTGCTCAAGCGCGAGGGGGACCCGACCTGTTCGTTCGGTTCCGGTGACGTCGAGAATTTCTCACGTTGGCTGCAGGCCTCGCTGCATCTGCCCGGCTACCACCTGCCGCTGGTCGGCGGTGATGGAGAAGGTGCCGAGATGGCCTATTCGCTGGCAGCGCAGGCCGATACCCAGGTGTTCGCCGGCGTACTGACCACCGGCTTCTGCCCGGACCACAACCACCAGCGCATGGTCTGCGGCGATGGTGTGAAGCACGACAGGCTGCAGCCGGCCGAACTGAATTTTCCGTGGTTGAGCGCGGCCGGTGACCGCGGCTGCAAGGTCGGCCAGGCCAGCGCGTTCGTGCAGCAGGTCGCGATGGCACGCGAGTTCAAGCGCACCGCGCGCGGTGATGCGTCACCGGGCCTGGTGGCTGCGGCACGGGTGATCGGCGCGCAGGCCGGCGTCAGCCTGGCACCGCCGCCTGCTGCACTGAAGGGCCTGCCCGTGGTGGAAGTACCGGCGACCGGCAACGGTGACACGCTGGCCGTGTTCGTCTCCGGTGACGGTGGCTGGGCTGGCCTGGACAAGAACGTGGCGTCGTCACTCAACGAGCATGGCGTGGCGGTCGTCGGCATCGATTCGCTGCGCTACTTCTGGAGCGAGCGCACTCCGAAGGGCTTTGCGGGCGACCTGCAGAAGATCATCGACCACTACCGCCAGCAATGGCACCGCGACAAGGTGATGTTGATCGGTTTCTCGCAGGGCGCCGATGTGCTGCCGGCCACCATCAACCAGCTCGACGCTGGCACCCGTGAGGCGCTGGAGCGCATCGTGCTGCTGTCGGTGGGCAGGAAGGCCGACTTCGAATTCCATGTCAGCAACTGGCTGGGCGGTGGCGGCGACGGCCTGCCGATCGCACCGGAAGTGGCCAGGCTGCCGGCGGAAAAAACGCTGTGCGTGTACGGCGACAAGGATGAGGACGCGCTGTGCCCGGACCTGCCGGCCAATGACGGCGTGAGGAAAGTGAAGCTGGCGGGCGATCACCATTTCGGAGGTGACTACGATCGCCTCGCCGAAGTGATCCTGAAGGGCGGGGTGTAGCGTTTGGTAGACGCCGACCTTGGTCGGCGCTGGGGCTGAAGGAGCCGTGGAATGAGCGTGTCGACCAAGGTCGACACCTACCAGGCGCATGTAGCGTCGAGCCACGCTCGACGGCTGTTGGTAGACGCCGCCGACCTTGGCCGGCGCCGGGGCTGAAGGCGCCGCGGGATGAGCGTGTCGACCAAGGTCGACACCTACCCGGCGCATGTAGCGTCGAGCCACGCTCGACGGCTGTTGGTAGACGCCGACCTTGGTCGGTGCTGGGGCTGAAGGTGCCGTGGAATGAGCGTGTCGACCAAGGTCGACACCTACCGGGTGGCAGGTAGCGCCGGGTCATGCCTGGCGGATCGCGGCTTCAATTCCGCCGCGGATCCAGCGAGATCAGGCGCGTGGCATCCAGGAGCGCGGCCGGCAGATGCATGCCGCCGGGCGCGGCGAGATAGCGCGGCCGCCACTGCGGATCGAACTTCGATTTGAAGCGGCGCAGGCCACTGAATCCGTAGAAGCGTTCGCCGTGCCGCGCCAGCAGGCCGGCCAGTCGGTTCCAGCGACCGGCCAGCCGATGCTGTGCCAGCCCGGACAACGGTGCCATGCCCAGCGAGAAACGCGCATAGCCCTGCGCGCGGCCCCACAGGAACAGTTCGATGAAGAGGAAGTCCATCGTGCCCTTCGGTGCTTCGTTGACGTGGCGCATCAGGTCGACCGACAGCTCGGCGCCGGCCGGTGCCTGCCACAGGTTGGCGAACGCCACGATCTGGCCCTCGGCCTCGACCAGCGCCACCGGGAAGCGCACCAGGTAATCCGGGTCGTAGCTGCCCAGCGAGAAGCCCTTCTCATCGCCGGCCTTGTCTTCCAGCCATGCATTGGAAATTGCGTGCAGGCGCGGCAGCAGGCTGGGAATTTCCTCCACCGGTGCCACGCGGAAGGTCAGGCCACCGCGCTTGCCCCGGTTCCAGGCTTGGCGCAGATCGGCGCGTTCGCGGCCTTCCAGGCCGAAGTCATGCAGCGGCACCATCGCTTCCTCGCCCAGCTTGACCAGGCCCAGGCCCAGGTCGAGGTAGGTCTGCCAGTAGGTCTCGCCCACCTGGTAGAACACCGGGCGCAGGCCCAGCCGGTCGGCTTCCTCGCGGAAGCGCCAGATCAACGCGCGCGCCACGTCAGGCGGGCCGACTGGATCGCCCATCGCGATCAGCGAACCGCCGTAGCGCTGCATCATCACGAAGCCCTGTTTCGCGTCATCGCGCAGCACCGCCTTGTCGGCGGTCAGTACCAGGCAGGCCTGGGTATCGGTGGCACCGGCCAGTACCGGCGCCAGTGATTGCAGCGTGGCCTCGTCGGCGGCTGGCAGCGGGCTGCGCGTGCTGTGCAGCAGCCGCGCCAGGCCGAACATCACCAGCGCGATGGCGACCACCAGCAACGCACGCAGTGCGCGCGGTGCATTGCCCGACACCGCGAACTGCCACCACAGCTCGTTCTGGTATTCGACATGACTGTAGGTGAAGAACAGCAGCCAGGTGACCGCAACCAGCACCAGGCCGAGATTGCGCAGCCACGGCCACGACCAGGCTTCGTCCAGCAGGGCACCCTGGCGGTAGAACTCGCGGCGTGCGGCCCACAGTGCCATCGCCACCAGCACTGCCGAGACCGCGATCAACAGCTGGCCACCACGCAGCCACAGCGGCAGCGGGGTGATCACGCACACTGCCATCGCCAGCATCCACGCCGCATGGCTGCGCCGGGCCAGGCCCTGGCCGATCAGCAGCAGTGCAACGCCGCTGAGGCTGCCGATCAGATGGGATGTTTCCAGGATCGGCAGCGAGGCATTGACCAGGTGACGGCGCGGCGTCGGCAGCGTGCCGTCGATGACCAGCGCGGCGCCGATGCTGAACACCGCCAGCGCGATGATCTGCGGCAGCCACGGGCGCAGCGCGTTCCAGCCGGCACGCGTTGCTCCGGCGCTGGCCTGCAGCGGCTGCCGCAGGGCAGGCGCAAGGGCGAGCAGGGTGGCCAGCACCAGCGGCAGCACGTAGTAGGTGACGCGATAGATCAGCGCCGCCGCCAGCACCGCTGCCGGTGCCACCTGCGGCAACAGCTTCAGCAGGCTCCACTCGAACACACCCAGGCCCGCGGGCACGGTGGAGACCAGGCCGGCCAGCACTGCCACCAGGTAGAGCCCGACGAAGCCTGGTAGACCGGTGGGCGTGGAGTCCGGCAGCAGCACGTAGAACGCGGCACTGGCCAGCACCAGCTCGATGACGCTGAGGACGGTGACACCGATCATGGTGCGGCGGTCGGGCAGCCACAACGCATGACCGAATACGCTGAACTGCCGTCCATCGCGGCCGACCAGCAGCACCGTGGCGAGGTAGGCGAGCAACGCGACGATGCCGACGATACGTACCGCATTGGGATCCAGCGGCAGTGCCAAGGCTGCGGCAGCCGGTTCCATGCACAGCGCCACACTGATCAGCAGCCATGCACCGAACACGAAGCCGAGCGTGCTCATCAGCACCACCTGGCCGATCTGCGCCAGGTCCAGGCCGGCGCTGCGGTAGCCACGCAGGCGCACCGCGCCGCCGGTCAACGCGGCAAAACCCACGGTCTGGCCCAGCGTGTGCGCAAGGAAGGCGGTGATGCCGACGCGCGCGGGGTGCACGCGGATGCCGCTGCGACGCAGGCCGATGGCATCGAAACCGATCAGGCAGGCGTAACTGGCCAGGCCGAGTACCACGGTGAGCGCGATCTGCGTGCCGCTGAGCTGCCGGAACGCCTGGCGGATGGCGCGATAGCCGTGCTCGTCGAACTCGTTGGCCAGGCCGTGCAGGGCCAGGGCGAGGATCAGCAGGGGGATGACGATGGTGGCAACCCGCTTCCAGGTTGGCGTGGAAGAGGCGGTGGTGGAGTCGACGGGGGCGGTCATCGGCGCAAGGGTGCGGCAGGAGGGGCGAGGGCGGTGTCAACGCGGGCGTGGCGCATCGTGCGCCTGTCATCGTCATTTGACCAGTGGGACCGTCCGAGTCCGGTAGTGACGTGTCGCGGAGGATGCCCGTGCACCCACCGTCGACCGGTTTGGAGGACAATGCAGGCCTGATCAACCGCAGGAGCCACGCCCATGATGGAGCGTTACGACGTCGGACCGCGCATGTCCGAAATGACCGTATACAACAAGGTCGCCTATCTCTCCGGCCAGATTCCGGAAGACACCAGCCAGGACATCACCGGCCAGACCCGGCAGGTGCTGGCAGAAATCGACAAGCTGCTGGCGTTGGTCGCCAGTGACCGCCAGCACGTGCTGCGCGCCGAGGTGTTCCTGGCCGACATGGCCGACTTCGACGGCATGAACAAGGCGTGGGATGAGTGGGTGGTCGAGGGTGCGACCCCGGCGCGTGCCACGGTCGAGGCCAAGCTGGCCCACGCTGACTGGAAGGTCGAGATCGTAGTGACGGCGGCGGTACCGTAACGGCAGGCAAGGTCAGGTCCCACCAGCGGAGGGTAGAGTCGACTGTTACTCGACTATCGCGCGCAGCGCGGGGTTTTGCGCCGCCGGAACGAAGAGCAGGCGCAACCGTCGACTCTACCCCGCCGCTCGACTGCCGGTTGGTCTGGTGGCTACGTTGGCACCAGCTCGATGCAATCCACCGGGCACGGTGGAATGCACAGCTCGCAACCGGTGCACAGATCGGCAATGACCGTGTGCATGTACTTGGCGCCACCGACGATGGCATCCACCGGGCAGGCCTGGATGCACTTGGTGCAGCCGATGCAGTCGGCTTCCACGATCAATGCCACCTGCGGCGCCTTGTGCTCGCCGCGCGAACGATCAAACGGAATGGCGGGTACGTCCAGTACCTGCGCCAGTGCGCGCGCGCCAGCGTCGCCGCCCGGCGGGCAGCGGTCCACGCCTGCCTCGCCGCGCGCCATGGCCTGCGCGTACGGGCGGCAGCCGTCGTAGCCGCATTGCCCGCATTGGGTCTGCGGCAGCAGGCGGTCGAGGCGTTCGGTCAGGGGAGGAATCAGGCTCATGCGTGGCGAAGGCTGCGCGTTGGGGTTACTTCAAGGGTTTGCCACGGAACCAGCGCTCGTGGGCCAGCGCCAGCATCGGCTTGTCTTCGGAACTGTCACCGTAGGCATGGATGCGCACGTAGCGTGACAGATCGAACTGGCGACGGATGTGCTCGACCTTGCGCGGGCCACAGTCACCACCGGCATAGCGACCTGTGAGACGGCCGTCCTGGCTCTCCAGCCGATTGCAGATCAACTGCAGGCCCAGCTGTTCGCACCACGGCCGCAGATACAGGTCCAGCGAGCCGGACACGATCACCACGGTGTGCTGCTGTTCCTTGTGCCAGCGGATCTGCTCCAGCATTTCCGGGCGCACCACGTCGGGCAGGAACTCACGCGAGAAGCCGGCGGCCAGCGTGGCGATGTCATCGCTGTGGCGGTCGCTGAAGGTCAAACGGGTGACGCGCGCGCGGATGCGCTCGGCCGAGATCAGTTTCAGCTTGTATGCGGCCAGCCACGGGCCGACTTTCCACCACGCCTGCGCCAGCTGTTCGGCCGTGGCCACGCGGCGCAGGAATCGGCCATAGGTATCGCAGGTGGTCACGGTGTGGTCGAAGTCGAACAGCGCCAGTTCCATTCCGTTGCCTCCCATCGCGTTGCCCCGAGGCCGGTGCTGCCGGCGGGCGTGGCCGCAACCACGCCCGCTGCGGGCATCAGCGGACCGGCATGCCCGGCTGCGCGCCGCTGTCGGCGTCCAGCAGCGCCAGCGCGCCGCCGTCGAAACCGGCCGACAGGATCATGCCTTCGCTCAGGCCGAAGCGCATCTTGCGCGGGGCCAGGTTGGCGATGAACACCACACTGCGGCCGACCAGCTTCTCCGGCTCGCCGTAGCTGGCGCGGATGCCGGAGAAGATCTGGCGCTTGCCCAGCTCGCCGGCGTCCAGTTCGAAGCGCAGCAGCTTGTCAGAACCTTCCACGAACTCGCAGACCAGCACCTTGCCGATGCGCAGGTCGAGCTTGGCGAAATCGTCGATGCCGATGTAGGCCGGAGCATCGGCACCCTTGGCTTCGTCCTTGGCCGGTGCCGGTGCCGGTGCCGGTGCGGCCGGCTTGGCGGCGTCGGTCTTGGCGGCGGGGGCGGCAGCGGCGGCCGGCTGCAGGGTGTCCTTGGAGGCGTCGATCATGGCGTCAATCTTCTTCGGGTCGATACGGGTGAACAGCGGGGTGTACTCGGTGATGCGATGGCCCAGCAGCGGCTGCGCCAGTTCGGTCCAGTCGGTCACCGGCGCGGCCAGGAAGGCCTCGGCCTGCGCAGCGGTGGCCGGCAGCACCGGCTTCAAGGCGGTGACCAGCACGCGGAACAGGTTCAGGCCCTGGCTGCACACGGCCTGCAGCTGCGCGTCGGCGCCATCCTGCTTGGCGATCACCCACGGCTTGACGTCGTCGATGTAGCGGTTGGCTTCGTCGGCCAGGGTCATGGTCAGGCGGATCGCCGCGGCCGGATCGTTGCGCTCGTAGGCTTCACGGATCGGTGCCAGGCCGTCGACGAAGCGCTGGTACTGCGCCGCATCAGGCAGCTGCGCAGCCAGCTGGCCGTCGAAACGCTTGCTGATGAAGCCGGCGCAGCGGCTGGCCAAGTTGACGAACTTGCCGACCAGGTCGGCGTTGACGCGGGCGATGAAGTCACCCAGGTTCAGGTCGAGATCGTCGACGCCACCGCCGGACTTGGCGGCGTAGTAGTAGCGCAGCGCTTCCGGCTCCAGGCCGGCGTCGAGGAAGGTACGCGCCATCACGAAGGTGCCGCGCGATTTGCTCATCTTGGCGCCGTCTACGGTCAGGTAGCCGTTGACGTGCAGGCGGGTCGGCGCGCGGTGGCCGGTGCCATGCAGCACCGCCGGCCAGAACAGGCCGTGGAAGTTGACGATGTCCTTGCCGATGAAGTGGTGCAGCTCGGTGGCGGTGCCGGCGCGCAGATGCGCTTCGAAGTCTTCGCCGAGCTTGCCGCACAGGGTCTGGAAGCTGGACAGGTAGCCGATCGGCGCATCCAGCCAGACGTAGAAGTACTTGCCCGGCTGGCCGGGAATCTGGAAACCGAAGTAAGGCGCATCGCGCGAGATGTCCCACGCGCGCAGGCCACCTTCGGCATTGAGCCACTCACCCAGCTTGGCCTTCACGCCCGGCAGGGCGACATCGCCGGCCAGCCATTCGCGCAGGAATGCATCGAAGTGGCCCACCTCGAAGAAGAAGTGTTCCGAATCGCGCATTTCCGGCGTGGCACCGGAGATGACCGAACGCGGCTCCTTCAGGTCGGTCGGCGCATAGGTGGCGCCGCAGACTTCGCAGTTGTCGCCGTACTGGTCGGGGCTGCCGCAGTTCGGGCAGATGCCCTTGACGTAGCGGTCGGGCAGGAACATGCCCTTGGCCGGGTCGTAGAACTGCGCCACCGAGCGGCGGCTGATGTGGCCGGCCGCTTCCAGCTTCAGGTAGAACTGCTCGGTCAGCGCCTTGTTGGCCGCCGAATTGGTCGAGTCGTAGTGATCGAAGGCCACGCCAAAGGCGGCGAAGTCACGTTCGTGGCTGGCCTGGATGTTGGCGATGAAGGTTTCAGGGGTGACCCCGGCCTTTTCCGCGGCCAGCATGATCGGCGTGCCGTGGGTATCGTCGGCGCAGACGAACCAGGCCTTGCCGCCACTCATTCGCCGCGCACGCACCCAGATGTCGGCCTGGATGTAGCCGACCAGGTGGCCCAGATGCAGCGGGCCGTTGGCGTAGGGCAGGGCGGTGGTGACGAGCGCGGTACGGGTCATGGTCGCGGGGTGAAGCCGAGGGGAACCGCAGAGTATCGCATGCCCGCAACGACGTGACCCGGCCGAAGCCGGGTCACGGGGATGAAGCGGGGCCTGGGGGCTTATTCGCGCTGCCAGGTCTGCGCGCGGCAGATGAAGGCAATGCAGCCGGACACGTCCAGCTTGGTGCCACCCGGCTGCAGCTCCATCTTCGACTTGTAGGTCTTGCCGTTGGCCGGGTCGAGGATGGTGCCGCCGGACCACTTGTTGGCGCCGTCGGCCTTCAGGTTCCAGAGAATGGTCATGCCCTTCACCGGCTTGTTCTTGTTGGCGCCTTCACAGCCGTCGCAGACCGGGTTCGGGCCCTTGTCCGAGTGCAGGATGTCGACCACCTTGCCGGTCAGCGTGCCGTTGGCGGCCTGGGTGATCTCGACGATCGACTTCACCTTGCCGGTTTTGTCGTCGATGGTCTTCCAGCGGCCGGCGGCGCCGTCGGCGGCCTGTGCCGACAGGGCGGCCAGGCACAGCGGCAGTGCCAGCAGCAGGGTCTTGAAGGTTTTGCGCATGGTCCCCTCCCAGGGTTCATTCCGGCACGCTGCCGGCATGGGTCGACTGTATACCCATTCGGCGGGGTATGGGGAAGGGGGGCTTTGCAGGGCTGCGCCCTGCACCTGCTCAATGCAACGGCAACGGCCAGAGCCAGAGCGGCATTCCGTGGGATGGCAGGGCACCGTGGGTTTGCGGGGACGCCGTAAACCCGTCCATGAAGTGACCCCCGGGGCTTGGTCGCCGCATCCATGCGGCTCACACCCCGCAAACCCACAGTGCCCCGCCTTCGACAGGTTCACGCTGCTGATGGTGGGTGCCGACCGTTGGTCGGCACGCGGTCGGCTCAACCGACTTCGTACAGCTCCAGCGGCAGGTCGTCGGGGTCGGCGAAGAAGGTGAAGCGGCGGCCGGTGTATTCGTCCACGCGGATCGGTTCGCATACCACGCCATGCGCGGCCAGGCGCTGGATGAAGGGTTCCAGCCGGGCGACGCGGAACGCGAGGTGGCGCAGGCCCTGGGCTTCCGGGCGGCTGGGACGGGGCGGCGGCGAGGGGAAGGAGAACAGTTCCAGCTGGCCACCGTCGGGCAGGGCCAGGTCCAGCTTCCAGGAATCGCGCGCGGCACGGTGGTTCTCGGCCAGCACGCGCAGGCCGAGGATGCGCACGTAGAAGTCCTTCGAGCGTGCGTAGTCGCTGCAGATCAGTGCGGCGTGGTGGATGCCCAGCAGGGCGTCGGCATCGCGGGTCATTGCAGGGTGTCCAGCCAGCGCTGGGCGATCTTCAGCGCCAGCGGATAGAGTTCGGGGTCGTTGCGGTTGGTCAGCACGATCACGGTCAGGTGCTTCTCCGGGTGGCGCACGATCACGTTGCGGAAGCCGATGCTCTCGCCGCTGTGCCATTGCACCGGGCCATTCAGGCGCCAGCCGAAGCCGTAGTGCGGCACGTCCGGTTCGGGTGTTGCGGTGGCCGGGCTGAACATCGCGCGGCGCGAGGCTTTCGACAGCAGGCGGTCGTCGTACAGCGCCGCATCCCAGCGGGCCAGGTCGTCCAGCGAGGAATAGATGCCGCCATCGCCGAGCACGGCGCTGGTGGTGCTCTGGTCGGTGCGTTGCCAACGGCCATCGATCCAGCTGTAGCCATAGGCGCGTGCAGCGACCGTGTCCTCGCCGTCCTGGTGGGCCACGGTATGCGCCATGCCCAGCGGGCGGAAGATGCGCTGCTGCAGAAAGCTCGCGAAATCCTGGCCGGAGGCGCGGCCGACGATCATTGCCAGCAGTGCATAGCCGCTGTTGCTGTAGCGGTACTGCGTGCCCGGTGCGAAGTTCAGCCGGTCCTGGCGCGACAGCAGGGCCAGCACATCGGCATCGTGTACCTGCCGTGTGTCCGCCGGGTCCATCAGGTCTTCGTAGTCGAGCAGGCCGCTGGTGTGCGAGAGCAGCTGGCGGATCGTGATGGCCGCTGCAGCCGGCGGCAACTCGGGCAGCCACTGCCGGGCCGGCTGGTCGAGCCCAAGCCGGCCATCCTCCACCAGCAGCAGCACCGCCGCAGCGGTGAACTGCTTGCTGACCGAGGCCAGCCGGAAGTTGCTGGCCGCGGTGACCGTGGTGCCGTCCTCCAGCACCGCCAGGCCGTAGCCGCGGCGGAATACCGGTTGCCCGTCGTGCAGTACCAGCACGGCGGCGCCGGGTACCTGGCCATCGTAGGCCTGCATCAGGCCGTCGATGCCCGCATCCGGTGGGGTCAGCACCGGTGCGGCGGAGGTGGCCAGCGGCAGCAGGCCCAGCACGGCGGCGAACAGGGCGACGGCAGGGCGCATGGCGGCTCCGGAGGGGTCAGGGTGAAGGCGCGGGTGTGGCGCTGGCCGGCTGCGCCATCCAGCGCTCCATCTTGCGGTCCAGCACGTCCAGCGGCATCGAGCCATCCTTCAGCAGTTCGGCGTGGAAGCGGCGCAGGTCGAAGGCGGCACCCTGGCGTGCCTTGGCCTTGTCGCGCAGGGCGACAATGGTGGTCAGGCCGGCCACGTTGGACAGCGCCTGGCCGGGCTGGGCCATGATCCGCTCGACTTCGGCGTTGGCGTCATCGCTGCTCATGTCCACGGTCTTCTGCAGGTAGGCCACGGCCTGCTGCTTGCTCCAGCCCTGGGCGTTCACGCCGGTGTCGGCCACCACGCGGGCAGCGCGCAACAGGCGCGAATACAGGTAGCCGATGCGGTCGTAGGGATCGGTGTAGATGCCCAGGTTCTCACCCAGTGTTTCGGCATACAGGCCCCAGCCTTCGACGAAGGCGAGATCGCCACCCAGGCGGCGGAAGCGCGGCAGCTTGGCCAGCTCCTGCTGCAGGCCCAGTTGCACGTGGTGGCCGGGGATCGCTTCATGCAGGTACTGCACCGGCACGTTCCAGCGCTTGCGGCTGGGCAGGTCGCGGGTGTTCACGTACAGCACGCCCGGTTGCCCGGCCGCAGACGGCTGGTAGGCCGCTGCTGCGGCGGTCAGTGCACGCTCCGGTTCCACCGCGCGCACGTCCAGCGTTGACTTGGGCAGGGTATCGAGCACCTGCGGCAGGCGTGCGTTGACCTGCTGCTGCACCTGGCGATAGCGGTTGATCAACGCATTGGCGTCGCCGTACTGGAACTGGCGGTCGTTACGCATGCTGCGCAGCAGCTTGGCCGGCGTGCCGCGCAGCTTGGCGTCCTTCATCACCGTGGCGATCTGCGTCTGCAGTTCCTGCACGCGCTGTTCACCCAGCGCGTGCAGCTGCGCGGCGGTCTGGTCGCTGGCCGTGGTCTGCACGATCAGGTTGGCGTACCAGGCCTGGCCATCGGGCAGTGCGCCCAGGCCGCTGCTGGTGCGCGAGGCGGGCAGGTATTCGGTGGCGATGAAACCGCGCAGGGCACGATAGGCCGGCATGATGCGCAGTTCGATCATGCGCTTGTATTCGGCGCTGATGCGGGCCTTGTCCTCGGCCGCGATGGTGTTGGGCATGGTGCGGATCGGCGACCAGAAGATGCTCTCTTCAGCAGTCGGCTTGATCACTGCATCCAGCTGCGGCAGTACCTTTTCCATCAGGTCGCGTGGCTGCACCACGCCGGCCTTCATGCCCTGGCGCATGTTGTCGATGGCCTGGTCGAACAGCTCGGGAATGCCCAGCGAACGGCGCGACCAGGTGTCGTAGTCCTGTACGGTGTTGAACGGCTGCGCGCCGGCACCTGCACCGAGGATCGCCATGATGCTGCCGACGTTGTAGTACTGGCTGATCGGCATCATCCAGCTCGGGTAGCGCTCGGCGGCCAGCGAAGCGCGCGCGTCGCGCACGAAGATCTCGTAGCTGAGCAGGTCCTGGCCCTGCAGGCCGTCGCTGCCGAGTTTCTCGACCTTGCCCAGCCACTCGGTGGTGAAGTCGTGCGATTGCTGGCGCCACGCGGCGGACAGGATGTTGGGCAGCTGGTCGTTGTAGCGGGCCTCGCCCTGGAAGGTTGCCTGCAGCGGATTCAACCGCATCGAGGCATCCCAGTATTCGTCATACAGGCGCTCCAGCTGCACCTGCTTGGGTACGGCGCGGGCCGGTGCGACCGGACGCGGCGTGGCGCGGCGCGCCGAACTGCCACGGGCCGGCGCGGTAGCGCGGGCAGGCCGGGCCTTGGGCTTGGCGGCCTGGCGGGTCTGCGCGGCGGCAGGGCGGCTGGCCTTCTTTTTCGCTGCTTCGGCCGACGGCACGGCGCTGAACAGGAACAACGCGGCGATGGCGGCGGCCAGGGCGCGGGTGGGATGCGGCATCAGGAGCTTCCGTGGAACACAGACCGTGGAGCTTGCACGATCCGGCCGCGTACGGCCAGCGTGAAGGCGCAGTCAGCTTTTTGCTGCTGGGGCTTCAGTCAGCCGCAGCGGCGGCGCGCAACGATGCGGCTCGCTCGGCACCCAGATAGCGGGTGATGGCACGCCGCATCAGGTACAGCAACGGAATCAGGGCGATCGCAAAGCCCATCTTGTAGATGTAGTTGACGCTGCTGACCGCCAGGAACAGCGAGGTCGGCCAGTGTTGCGGGCCCAGCACGAAGGCGATCCAGATCACCACGAAGCTGTCGACTACCTGCGAGACCGCCGTCGATCCGGTCGCGCGCAGCCACACGTGGCGTTCTCCGGTGGCCTGGCGGATGCGATGGAACACCGCCACGTCGATCAGCTGGCCGAGCAGGAAGGCCACCAGCGAGCCGGCGATGGTCCACATGCCCTGGCCGAACACCGCCGCGAACGCGGCCTGGTAGTCGGGCACGCCGTGGCCATCCATCGACGTGACCCACCAACTGGCCGGCGCCAGCGAAATAGCCGCGAAGGCGAACAGGAAGCCGTAGCCGATCAGCACCACCGCCAGCCACGAGATGAAGCGCACGCCGCGCTTGCCGAAGAACTCGTTGATGGTGTCGGTCATGATGAACACCACCGGCCACAACAGGGTGCCGGCGGTGAAGCTGAGCGAGCCGGTCTGGCCGAACAGGTTCCAGTTCAGCGGAGCGATGCCCAGGGTGTCTTCCAGCGCGAAGATCTTCACCCCGATCAGCTCGGCCAGCACCGCATTGCCGCAGAAGAACGCGGCCAGCACGATGAACAGCAGGACCGCGCGGTCCTGCAGCGGGCGCTCGATCGGCGCCGGGGTCATTCGGTGCGTTCGCCGGTGCGTTCGCCGGCACGGGTGAACGGCACGCTGGACGGCGCCACGGCACCGCCGGAAATGATGAAGCTCATGGCCTGGTCGACGGTCCAGTCGGTCGGCGTCAGCAGTTCCACCGGCACGATTTCCAGATAGCCCGAGGTCGGGTTCGGCGTGGTTGGCACATACACCGCGGCCAGCTCACGGTCGGTGCCGTGTTCCTTGATCACGCGGGTGACCAGGCCGACCGATTTCATGTCGCGGTGCGGGAAGTCGATCAGCACCACGCGCTGGGTGCTGCCCGGCTCGGTCTGCAGCATGTCCAGCAGCTTCTTGGCGCTGTCGTAGATGATGCTGGCCAGCGGAATGCGCTTGATGACCGCGCCCACCCAGCGCAGCAGGCGCTGGCCGAGCACGCGGCGGCTGGCCACGCCCACCGCCAGGATCACCAGCAGGGTGGCCAGCAGGGCGATGGTGTCCTGGATCCATTCGGCGCGGACCCAGCCGAGGTAGTGCGGGAAGCTTGTCGCGATCTGCTCGGACAGCGGTACCACCAAGGGGCTGGAAATGCCCGACAGCAGCACGAACACGAACTTGACCACGACCCAGGTCAGCCAGATCGGTAGCAGGGTCAGCAGGCCGGTCAGGAACAGGCGCTGCAGGGAGGGGCGGGGGACCAGGGCGGGGGCTTCGAGCGACATGCGCGCATTGTAGCGGTCACTGCCGGTCGATTACGCTGGGGAATCGACTGTGGCAACGGCACATGGAAGGGAAGCTGTGTTGAAGATTCTGCGCGGACTGGGCTGGACCCTGGCAGGCCTGCTGGTGCTGGCCATCGTGGTGTGGTGCGCTTCGCGCATGTGGCCGGTGCCCGAATCGCGGCTGCAGGCGCAGCAGCGACTGGAAGCACGCCTGCCGGCGACTGGCCACAATGGTTATGCCCTGTTGTGGACGCTGCCGTTCGACGATCTGGATGCCCGCCAGCGCGAGCAGGCGTTGGCCGAGGACGTGCGCCGTTGGGAGGCCGACCTGCGGGGCAGCAGCGGCGGCCAGACACACCTGGTGGCCAACCATGCCGAGCTGCGCTCGCGGCCCGGTGCCAGTTGCGGGCCGGCCGCCAGCGGCTGCCTCGCCCAGGTCCGCGCGGACCCGCAACGCTTCGTGGAGGCCCATGCTGGGCACCAGCAGTTGCATGCGCGGCTGGATCAGCTGGCCGAAGCGGACTACTTCATGTCGCCGTTCCCGCCGAAGGGCGAGGGCGTTCTGGTTCCGTTGCCGACCTATGGCGTGGTGATGGACGCCACCAGTGCACGCGCGCTGGCGTACGTGCAGGGCGATATCGACGGTGCCCTGCGAGGTGCCTGCAGTGGCCTGCAACTGGGCCGGCGGCTGTTGCCCGGCAGCAGCTATCTGGTCGAGAGCATCATCGGTGCCAGCCTGGTGCAGGCCAATGCCCAGCTGCTGGCCGACATGCTGGTCGAACTGCCGGCCGACCACCCCTTGCCGGCGGAGTGCGAACAGGCCATGCAGCCGCTGCGGGCCGAGGAACAGAGCCTGTGCCGTGCCATGCAGGGTGAGTACGCGATGAGCCGGGCGGCGATCGAGACATCGGCGCGGGAGTTCGGCGGCGTGCTGGTGCTGGATCGCAGCAGCACCCTGGCCCGCGCGGCCGGCAATCTCGGCTGGGCCTGTGGCGCGGCAGCCACGTCGGCGCTGGAAGCGGATCGCCCGTTGCCAGTGCCGGCGCCACCGCAGCATGACTTCGGCTGCCTGTCGAACGTAATGGGCTGCGTGCTGACCGATATCGCCGCGCCGATCTATCCTGCCTATTCGTCACGGCCACAGGATGCCGCGGCGATGGTGCGGCTGCTGGGGGCGCAGCGTTGGCTGCGGCAGCAGACGGATGATCCGGTGGACGCACTGCAGCGGCTGCCGATGCAGTTCCGCTCGCCGGTGCGGGCGCCGCAGCTGTCGGCCGACGGCCGCCACCTGCAGGTGCCGCGTCGCTCTCCAGCGCGCAGCGCTGAAGAGAACCCGTGGCTGTCGGTGCCGTTGCAGAAGGAATCGGCTTCGACTGCTGCGGGACGCGACTGAAGCGCGCTCAGCGTGCGTGCGGCTTCAACCGCAGGTAGACCTGCTTGCGCACCTGGGCGACCACCTCGCCGCTTTCATCGACGACATCATTGCTGAACCATCTCAGCACTTTGTCACCAGCGGCGGCTTCGTCGCGCAGTTCGTCCAGCAGTGCGTCGTCGATGCGGAACGAGGTACGCACGGTACCGCGGCCGGGCTTGAGGAAATCGATGGCGCCGGCACGGTCCCACACGTAGTAGTCGCGGCCGAGGATGTGCAGCAGGCCAAGCATCCAGAACGGATCGGTCATCGCAAACAGGCTGCCGCCGAAATGCGTGCCGACGTAGTTGCGGTTCCAGGGCCGCATGCGCAGTTCGACGTCGATCTGCCGGTAGTCCGGCGAGACCCGGGTGACGTGGATGCCGGTGAACAGGAACGGCGGCCAGAGATTGATACCGAAGCGGAACAGGCGGGCGTTCATGCGGGTCCGGGGGCGCAGGGCGAGGCGCCCAGTCTAACCATTCGCATGCGTATGTTGCACCCCGGGCGGCGAGGGTCACGCCTCGCCGTCGATGACATACCCGTCGCGGCCGTTGGCCTTGGCCTGGTACAACGCGGTGTCGGCGCCTTCGACGAAATGGTGTGGTTGCAGCGTGCCGTCGGGTACGCGGGTGAACACGCCGATGGTGAGGGTGACGCCTGCTTCGCTGCCGTCACCGGGCGCCGGCAGTGCGCGCACGCAGGCAATCAGGTCCTCGATGACCTGGCGCGCGCCCTCGGCCGGGGTATCGGGCAGCACCAGTGCGAACTCGTCGCCACCGTAGCGCGCGGCCATGTCGCGAGGGCGTCGCGCATGCGCACCGATCAGGCGTGCAACATCGCGCAGCACGCGGTCGCCGACCTGATGGCCGTGGCGGTCGTTGTGGCGCTTGAAATGGTCAACGTCGATCAGTGCGAGGCTCAAGGACTTGCCACTGCGTCGCGCGGCATCGCATTCCTGTTGCAGCGACTGCTCGAAACGCAGGCGATTGCCGAGACCGGTCAGCGCATCGCGGTTGGCCAGGCGGTGCCAGGCCGAGACGCGCCAGGTCGCCCAGGCCAGCAGCACCAGCAGGATGCCCAGCATTGCGCTGGCCGGTGCCCACCACAGGTCACCGGCGCGCAACAGCAACCAGCTCAGCAGCGGTGGAAGCGGCAGCGAGCACAGCGCCGAGAGCCAGGGCAGGCGCAGGCCGAGCAGGATCACGCACAGTGCCACCAGTACGCCACTGATGGCGTGCTGCCAGAGGCGGGGCAGCAGGTCGATCTGCTTGTGCTGCAGCAGCATCGAAGCGATGTTGGCCTGGTACTCACTGCCGCTCATCCAGAACTCGCGGGTGGTCGGGGTCAGCAGCCGCGGTGCGATGCCGCTGGCGGTCATGCCCACCACGATGCGGCGGCCGTGCAGCATCGCCATGTCCACGTGACCATCCAGCACATCGGCATAGGACACCTGCGGCAGGCGTTCGGGCGGTCCGGCATAACGCACCCGCACGTAGTCGTTGCGCCGCCATTGATAGGGCGAACCGATCTCCGGGTCGGGGTCGGGCAGGCCGTGCACCGCGCCCGCCGGCAGGTCGGCCAGCGCCAGGCCCAGTGCTGGCCAGTGGGCCTGGCCGATGCCGGCACGCAGGTACACGCCGCGCGCGACACCATCGCCATCCACTTCCACATCGGTGTGGCCGATCGCTGCGGCACTGGCCGCGATCTGCGGAATCGGCAGCATTTCCTCGGCCATGCGGTCGCCGGCGGCCGGTGCCGCGAGTACCGGCAGCACCACCCGGCCGTTGCGGCGTATCGCGGCGGCCAGTTCATCGTCCTGGCGGCTGTCGCGACGATCAGGTTCGGACAGCATCAGGTCCAGTGCGACGCGCTCGGCACCGGCATCGGTCAGCCGGTCGAGCAGGCGGGCATGGATCGAGCGGGGCCAGGGCCATTGGCCGATGCGCTGCAGGCTGCCCTCGTCGATGGCCACGATCAGCACGCTGGGGTCGGGGCGGTAGTCCCAGTTGCCGACCATGGCGTCGTAGGCCGCTTCGTCCTGTCGCCACAGCCACTGGCCCTGGCTGGCGATCACCGTCAGCACCCCGGCCAGCAGTGCCAGCAGGATCCGCTTCGGCCACGGCAGCGGCGAGCGCCTCATAACAACAGCAACAGCAGCAGGGCGCCACCACCGGCGCCGTAGCACAGGCGGCAGGGCAGCTTGATCTGCTGGGCCGGTGAGTACTCACCCGCATGACCATCGTCGTCGATGTACTGCACACGCACATGCAGGGTGCCGCTCCACGGCCGCTTGAAGCTGACCTGCGGCTCGCTCACGGTCTGGTCGACCAGGGGCGCCCTGAAGTCGCCACGACGGTCCACCTGCACCCGGTACTGCTGGCCTTCGCTGCCGGCCTGCCAGCGCAGGGTCAGTTCGCCATGCGCGGCCTCAGGCGGCTGCAGGGCAGGGTCCACCGGTTCATTGCTCAGTTGCAGGGGCAGGGCCTGGCCGTAGCGGCCCTGATGGCCGTTGCCGTCGCGCGACGCCACCCGCCAGAAGTACTCTCCGGGCGGCAGCGGCTGCGCCAGGCGCAGGTCGGTACCTGGGGTGCTCTGTTCCTGTAGTGGCTGCACGAAGCTCGGCTCGGTGGCGATCTGCAGCACGCTGCTGCGCGCGCCCGGCGCCTGGCTCCAACGGAAGCGCGGGCGGTCGCTGTTGACGGTCTGCCCATGCAGGGGGGCCACGGTGAGCGGCGGCGGGGGCTGGTCGCTGAGTTCGAAATCGGCGCTGGCGTCGAGGCCTTCCACGCCCTGTGCATCCACCGCGCGCAACAGGATGCGCAGCTGGCCGGGGGGCAGGTCACCGATCGCCAGCCGGGTGTCGGCGGTGGTGGCGGCAAACAGCAGGATTTCCGGCGTCGCTGCCTGTACCACTTCCACGCGGTAGCGCGCGGCGCCGTCGACGGGGTCCCAGGCAAGCAGGGTCGGCAGGGGCGCCAGGCGCACCTCGTCGCTACGCAGCTGCGGCGCTGGAAGAAGGGCGGAGACAGCGTCCGGTGCGGCATCGGCGCTGCTGCTGCGGCTGGCCTGTCCAGGCTGGACCAGGCGCTTGCCGTGGGTGTTGCCAACCTGCACCTTGCCCTGCAGTACTTCGGTGGCAGCCACCTGGCCGGTGTCACCGGCGCTGACCCGGAAGACGGTGCCGCGCACGCTGCTGGTCGCCGTAGGTGCATCGATGATGTAGCGCGAGGCCGGGCCACGGGCAGGTGTCACCCGATTGCTGGCGCGGCCCTGCTGCAGGCGCAGGCGGGTATCGACCATGCCGGTGTGGCCGTAGCGGCTGAGCTGGTCCAGGCGCAGCCGGGAGTACTCGCGCAGCTGCAGGCGCGAGGCGTCAGCGAATTCAAGCGTGACGCTGGAGTCGCCTTCGGTCTGCACGGTGTCACCGATGCGAAGTTGTTCCCCCGCGAGTATCGCGCGCGAGGCACTGCCATCGGCGCCTGACAGTTCGACCTTGCCGCGCACCGACAGCACGCGGGCAGGTGCCGGTTCGACGCGCAGCCAGCTGATCGGGAAGCGCAGCAGCTGCCCCGGTGGCAGCTGGTAGGGGTTGTCGATGCGGTTGTGCTGTTGCAGCTGCTGCCAGCGCACCGAGGGCTTGAGGTACAGGCCTCCCAGATCCCACAGGGTATCGCCGGGACGGACCCGGTAGTTCCAGTCTTGGGCGGCGGCCATGGCCGGCAGGAAGAGAAGAGCGCAGAGCAGCGCGCCCTGGAAGCGCATGGCGAACGACAGCGAGCGGACGAAGGTCACAGTTTGCAATCCCGGCAATGCGGGGGCGCAGCTGCAAGACCCCATGGCCCCGACCTCATCCCCCCGAACGGATCGTGGCGACCGTACGGCCGCCATCCCGCGCATTATTGCCCGCGTTCAGTGCAGGGATTCTGAACGAAGTGGGTTCCCGTTCAGAACAGCAGGGAGGCCATCCGGCGACGGTACTGGCCGACCAGGTCCTCGTCGGAGATCACATTGAAGGCGTCGATCAGGGCCTTGCGCGGCAGTCCGTCCTCGAACGTGCGGTCGATCCGCAGCATTTCCAGGAACTGGGCCAGCGCGGCTTCGTCGTGGCCACCGAGCAGCAGCTGTACGCCACGCAGGTGGCGTGCCTTGAGGTCCTTG
The DNA here is from genome assembly GCF_059295135.1 of Stenotrophomonas sp. INTA L402-1. NCBI lineage: Bacteria > Pseudomonadati > Pseudomonadota > Gammaproteobacteria > Lysobacterales > Lysobacteraceae > Stenotrophomonas > Stenotrophomonas sp. INTA L402-1. The sequence goes on along the minus strand of NZ_JCAFWP010000002.1, from coordinate 204,994 downwards.
CCATCGGCGGCGATGCGCGCGTCCAGCACTTCGGCGGCCGGGGCGTCCTTCAGGGCCGAGGCGAAGGACAGCCGGGCGCGTGCACGCACGGCACGGTCGTCGGTGGCCAGGTTGGCGGGCAGGCCATCGATCAGCAGACCGGCTTCATCCACGCCACCGATCTGCAGCAGGGCCAGCGCCAGGTCGAGTTTCAGCTCGTCCTTGTCCGGCTCGGCGGCGATCTGCGCGCGCAGCACGTCCACCTGCGCCTGCGGGTCCAGCGGCGCTTCGTCTTCGGCGACGGCGTCGCCGATGTCGGCCGGCACGATGCCGTGCTGGGCCAGGAATTCACGCAGCTGGCCTTCCGGGATGGCCCCCGGGAAGCCGTCCACCAGCTGGCCGCCCTTCACCAGGAACACGGTCGGCACCGAGCGGATCTGGAAGGCGGCGGCGATCTGCTGTTCCTTGTCGACGTCGACCTTGGCCAGTTCGAAGGCGCCGTTGTACTCGGCTGCCAGCTTTTCCAGCATCGGCCCGAGGGTCTTGCACGGCCCGCACCAGGTGGCCCAGAAGTCGACCAGCACCGGCGTCTGCAGCGACTTCTGCAGGACTTCGGCCTCGAAGGTCGCAGTGGTGGCGTCGAATACGTAGGTCGTCTCGGTCATGGGGGAAAGCATCGTTTGGCGTCTGGAGACTGATTCTATGGTGACGATCGATGCCGGTCTCAACCCGGGTTGTAGTAAATGCCTGACAATGCCGCCTTCCTGTCGCCGTCCTTTCCGGAGCCTGCATGTCGTCCCTGTCCCCGTTGCTGCGCCTGTCCGGTCTGGTCGCCGCACTGCTGTTCGTGCTGGCGGTGCTCGGTTTCGGCGCCGGCCTGGAAGGCTACGCACAGGCTCGCCACCCGGTGGCGCTGCTGGGAGCACAGGGGGTGCCGCATGCGCTGGCCTTCAATCTGCTGGGCTTCGTGCTGCCGGGCCTGCTGGCGGTGGTTGTGGCCGAGTGCCTGCGCCGTGGGCTGCCGGCAACCGCCGGCTGGGCGCCCCGGGTGGGCAGCCAGATGCTGCTGCTGGCCGGGTTGGCGTTCGCCGCGATGGGGCTGCTGCCGCTGGATGTGGATGACCTGCACGGGCCGGCCAGCCAGCTGCATGCCAGCGCCTGGATGATCTGGGTGCTGGGTTTCGTTGCCGGGACCCTGTTGCTGGGCACGTCGCAGTTGCGCCAGGCGCATGGCCGCGCGCTGGGCGCAGTGGCGCTCGCCTGTGGCGTACTGGCCGCGCTGGCGGCGTTTGCCCTGCAGGGCGTGTTGGCGGCGCCGCTGGCACAACGGCTTGCGTTCGCCTGCTGGACGGCCTGGCTGGCCCTGGCCCTGCCGTTGTCGCGGCCGCGCTGAGACCGGCCTCGGGCGCTCGCGGAGCCGGCCTTCAGCGGGCGGGATTGGAGACGTTTGCCGCACTGCGGTACGCTGTACCGCTTTGCCGCCGCATCCGCGTGTTCCATGACCAGCGCTGAAACCAACGCCTACGACCCGCAGCAGGTTGAATCCGCCGCCCAGCAGTACTGGGACGCCACCCGTGCCTTCGAAGTCGACGAGACTTCGGACAAGCCGAAGTACTACTGCCTGTCGATGCTTCCGTACCCGTCCGGTGCGCTGCACATGGGCCACGTGCGCAATTACACGATCGGCGACGTGATCAGCCGCTACAAGCGCATGACTGGCCACAACGTGCTGCAGCCGATGGGCTGGGACGCGTTCGGCCTGCCGGCGGAAAACGCCGCGATCAAGAACAAGACCGCACCGGCGGCCTGGACCTACAAGAACATCGAGCACATGCGTGGCCAGTTCAAGGCCATGGGCTATGCCGTTGACTGGTCGCGCGAGTTCGCCACCTGCCGCCCGGACTACTACGTCCACGAGCAGCGCATGTTCACCCGCCTGATGCGCAAGGGCCTGGCCTACCGCCGCAATGCGGTGGTGAACTGGGACCCGGTCGACCAGACCGTGCTGGCCAACGAGCAGGTGATTGACGGCCGCGGCTGGCGCTCCGGCGCCCTGGTCGAGAAGCGAGAGATCCCGCAGTGGTTCCTGCGCATCACCGATTACGCCCAGGAACTGCTGGACGGCCTGGACGAGCTGGACGGCTGGCCGGATTCGGTCAAGACCATGCAGCGCAACTGGATCGGCCGCTCCGAGGGCCTGGAAATCCAGTTCGATGTACGTGACGTTGACGGCGGCGTGCTGGATCCGCTGCGCGTGTTCACCACCCGTCCGGATACCGTGATGGGCGTGACCTTCGTGTCGATCGCCGCCGAACATCCGCTGGCGCTGCATGCGGCGAAGAACAACCCGGAACTGGCCGCGATGCTGGCCGACCTGAAGCAGGGTGGCGTGTCCGAGGCGGAACTGGAAACCCAGGAAAAGCGCGGCATGGACACCGGCCTGCGTGCGCTGCATCCGGTCACCGGCGAGCCGGTGCCGGTGTGGGTCGCCAACTTCGTGCTGATGGGCTACGGCACCGGCGCGGTGATGGCTGTGCCGGGTCATGACCAGCGCGACAACGAAGTGGCCAACAAGTACGGCCTGCCGATCAAGCAGGTGATCGCGCTGAAGGATGCGCGCACCGAAGAAGAGCGCACCTGGGATGGCAGCCGCTGGCAGGACTGGTACAGCGACAAGAGCCGTGCCTTCGAGCTGGTCAACTCGGCCGAGTTCGATGGCCTGGATTTCCAGGGTGCCTTCGAAGCCCTGGCCGAACGATTCGAGCGCAAGGCCCAGGGCCAGCGCCGCGTCAACTACCGCCTGCGCGACTGGGGCGTGAGCCGCCAGCGCTACTGGGGCTGCCCGATTCCGGTGATCTACTGCGCCAAGTGCGGTGCGGTGCCGGTGCCGGAAGAACAGCTGCCGGTGGTGCTGCCGGAGGACGTGGCATTCTCGGGTACCGGTTCGCCGATCAAGACCGATCCGGAATGGCGCAAGACCACCTGCCCGGAATGTGGCGGTGCGGCCGAGCGCGAGACCGACACCTTCGACACTTTCATGGAGTCGAGCTGGTACTACGCCCGCTACACCTCGCCGGGTGCCCGTGATGCTGTCGACAAGCGCGGCAACTACTGGCTGCCGGTGGACCAGTACATCGGTGGCATCGAGCACGCGATCCTGCACCTGATGTATTTCCGCTTCTATCACAAGCTGCTGCGCGACGCGCGGATGGTGGACAGCAACGAACCGGCGCGCAACCTGCTGTGCCAGGGCATGGTGATTGCCGAGACCTACTACCGCCCGAACCCGGATGGCTCGAAGGACTGGATCAACCCGGCCGATGTGGAAGTGCAGCGCGACGAGCGCGGCCGCATCACCGGCGCGACCCTGATCGCCGACGGCCAGCCGGTGGTGGTCGGTGGCACCGAGAAGATGTCCAAGTCGAAGAACAACGGCGTGGACCCGCAGGCGATGGTCGACAAGTACGGCGCCGACACCGTGCGCCTGTTCTCGATGTTCGCCGCGCCGCCGGAACAGTCGCTGGAGTGGAACGAAGCCGGTGTGGATGGCATGGCCCGCTTCCTGCGCCGCCTGTGGGCCCAGGTGCAGAAGCATGCTGCCGATGGCGCCGCTCCGGCGCTGGATGTTGCAGCACTGGATGCCAACCAGAAGGCACTGCGCCGCAAGACCCACGAGACCATCGGCAAGGTCGGTGACGACTATGGCCGCCGCCACAGCTTCAACACCGCCATTGCCGCGGTGATGGAGCTGATGAACGCGCTGGCCAAGTTCGAGGACGGCAGTGCGCAGGGGCGCGCGGTGCGCCAGGAAGCGCTGCAGGCCATCGTGCTGCTGCTCAACCCGATCACCCCGCACGCCAGCCATGCCCTGTGGCAGGTGCTGGGCCATGGCGAGACCCTGCTGGAAGACCAGCCGTTCCCGCAGGCCGATGCCGGTGCGCTGGTGCGCGACGCGCTGACCCTGGCCGTGCAGGTCAACGGCAAGCTGCGTGGCACCATCGACGTGGCAGCCGACGCCGCGCGCGAGCAGGTCGAGGCGCTGGCCCTGGCCGAGCCCAACGCGGCCAAGTTCATGGAAGGCCTGACGGTGCGCAAGATCATCATCGTGCCGGGCAAGATCGTGAACATCGTCGCCGCCTGATGTACCCCGTACCGGCCACCCGCGTGGTGGCCGGTACCATTCCGGTGCAGGGCCCGGCGTTTGATGGCCCTGCATTCACGCGGCTTCGGGCACGCTGTGTGTTGCCGTGATCGCCCGGCTCCGCCAGACTGTCTCCATGACCCGAATCCTGCTTGCCCTCGTTCTTGTCCTCGGCCTTGCCGGCTGCGGTTTCCATCTGCGCAACAAGCTGATGCTGCCGACCGACACAGCACCGGTGAAGGTGGTTTCCACTGCGCCGTACAGCGAACTGGTCAAGCTGCTCAACCGCAGCCTGCTGGCCTCCGGCGCCAGGCTGGCCGATGAGGACAGCAAGGAGCCCAGCGCCCAGCTGCAGGTACTGTCCGAGCGCTGGGGCGACCTGCCGATCGCCATCGACTCGCAGGGCCGTGCGCAGGAATACAGCCTGCGCTACGCGGTGATCTTCATCTTCCGTCGCGAAGACGGCAGCGAACTGGTGCCGCAGCAGGTGATCGAGCTGTCGCGCGACTACGTGTCGCCGCCGACCGACGCCACCGGTACCACCACCGAACGTGAAATCCTGGCCAATGAACTGCGCCGGGAAATGTCCGCCTCGATCATCCGCCGCATCGACAGCGTGGTGCGTGCCGAGATCGAGAAGGGCGGCAGCCTGTCGGCGCCGAAGGACAAGCCGATCGAAGGCGCGGTACCGGCCGAGCCGGTCCCCGCAGCCAAGCACTGAGCCGCGCGCATGGAACTGCGTCCGGAGCAGCTGGCCAGCCAGGGCGCTGATACCGCACTGGCGCCGGTCTACCTGATTGCCGGCCCGGAAACCCTGCGCGTGCTGGAGGCGGCCGACGCCATCCGCGCACGTGCGCGCGCCTCGGGCATTGGCGAACGTGAAGTGTTCGACGCCGATGGGCGTGATTTCGACTGGAACCAGCTCGACGCCAGTTTCAATGCCCCCAGCCTGTTCAGCGCCCGTCGCCTGGTCGAGGTGCGCCTGCCCAGCGGCAAGCCGGGCAAGGACGGTGCCGAGGTGATCAGCCAGTTCTGCGCCAATCCGGCGCCGGACGTGGTGTTGATGATCACCGCCAACGAATGGAGCAAGGCGCACCAGGGCAAGTGGGCCGAAGCGGTCAACCGCATCGGCGTGCTGTCGGTGGCGTGGGCGATCAAGCCGCACGAACTGCCGGACTGGATCGAGCGCCGCCTGCGTGGCAAGGGCCTGCGCGCGGACCCGGCCGCCGTGCAGCGCCTGGCCGAGCGGGTGGAAGGCAACCTGCTGGCTGCCGCCCAGGAAATCGACAAGCTGGCGCTGTTGGCCGATGGCCAGCCGCTGGATGTGGAGCGCATGGAGTCGCTGGTGGCCGACGCCGCCCGCTATGACGTGTTCCGGCTGGTGGAGGCGACATTCTCCGGGCAACCGCCGGCGGTGCTGCGCATGCTGGCCGGCCTGCGAGGCGAGGGTGAGGCGGTGGCTGCGTTGATGCCGATGGTGATCCGCGAGCTGCTGGCCGGTGCTGGCCTGGCCCGGGTGCAGGCCCGGGGTGGCAACCTGGCCGCCGAAATGAAATCGCGCGGCATCTGGGAATCGCGGCAGGCGCCGTACAAGCGCGCGCTGCAGCGGCATCCGGAAAGCAAGCGCTGGGAGCGCTTCGTGGCTGAAGCGGGACTGGTCGACCGTATCGCCAAGGGGCGCGCCGACGGCGATGCCTGGCTGGCGCTGGAGCGCCTGCTGGTGGCTGTGGCCGAACCGCGTGCCGTGCGCCTGCTGGCGCGGGCCTGAGCAATGAGCCTGCGGATCTACTACGGGGGCACCTTCGATCCGGTGCACCTCGGGCACCTGGCGATCGCGCGGGCTGCCCGTGATGAACTGCAGGTTGCCGTGCGCATGCTGCCGGCGGCCGATCCGCCGCACCGTGCCGTGCCCGGCGCCACGGCCGAGCAGCGCTGCACCATGCTGTCGCTGGCCATCGGCGACGAACCGGGCCTGCTGCTGGACCGGCGCGAGCTGGATCGCGCGGCACGTTTCCCCGGTCGGCCGTCCTACACCGTGGACACCCTGCGCGAGCTGCGCGGCGAGCTGGGGCCGAGCCGGCCGCTGGCCTGGCTGGTCGGCGCCGACAGCCTGCTTGGCCTGTCCCGCTGGCACGAATGGGAGGCGCTGTTCGGGCTGGCTCATTTCGTGGTGGCGGAGCGCCCGGGTAGTCCGTTGCAGGCTGCGGTGGATGGCGAGCTGGGCCGGGCGCTGGAAGGGCGTTGGGCCGACACCGAGCAGGCCCTGTTCGCCAGCCCGGCCGGGCGCATCCTGCGCCTGCACCACCCGCTGCGCGAGGAATCGGCCAGCGCCGTGCGCTCGCAGATCGCCGCCGGCGGCCCCTGGCGCGCCCTGCTGCCACCCGGCGTGGCGGACTATGTGGCTGCACACGGGCTGTACCGCCCGGCCAGGCCGTGAATGGCGCAGCGGCGCTATCCCCGTATAATCGCCCCCACGTTTATCGAGTCGATCCACTTTGAGCAACCAGACCCAGCCCCAGACCATCAAGGTCGATCTGCCCAGCCCGCCGCCGTCCGTGCCGGAACTGCTGGCCAGCGTCCGCCAAGCCACCGAAGACCTGAAGGCCAAGGACCTGGTCGAGATCGACGTGCGCGGCCGGTCCAGCGTTGCCGACTACATGATCGTCGTTTCGGGCACCTCGACCCGCCACGTCAAGTCGATTGCCGACGAAGTCGTGCGCTTCGCCAAGAACATCGACGTGATGCCGCTGGGCGTGGAAGGCGAGCGCGAAGCCGAGTGGGTGCTGGTCGATCTGGGCGACGTGATCGTCCATGTGATGCTGCCGCGCGTGCGTGAGTTCTACGCCCTCGAGCGCCTGTGGACCGTCGGCGACCAGCCGCCGTCCAGCGACGACGAAGTGGCCTGAGCCACACGTTGATGCATCCCTTCGACGGCGCCGATGGCGCCGTCGACGTTTTGGAGGACCGTTGATGAAAGCCCGCCTGATCGCCACCGGTGAACGCGCCCCCAGCTGGGTGGCGCAGGGCTTCGCCGAGTACCAGAAGCGGCTGTCGCACTGGCTGCCGTTCGAGCTGGTGGAAATCGAGCCCGGCCTGCGTGGCAAGGGGCGCGATCCGCGCCGCGCCACCGAAGATGAAGGCAAGCGGGTCATCGCCGCGCTGCCCAAGAACGCCTATGTGGTGGCGCTGGATGTGCCAGGGCGACAGCTGAGTTCCGAACAGCTGGCACTGCGCCTGGAACACTGGCGCGGGCAGGGAAGGGACCTGGCGTTCCTGATCGGTGGCCCGGAAGGGCATTCGCCGGAGGTGTCCGCGCTGGCCGATGAGAAGTGGTCGATCGGCCCGCTGACGCTGCCGCACATGCTGGTGCGCCTGGTGGTGGCCGAGCAGTTGTACCGGGCCGCCGCAATGATTGCGAATCACCCCTACCATCGCGCGTGAAGAGTGGTTATACTAGTCGTCTGCCCGAATAGCTCAGCCGGTTAGAGCACTTGACTGTTAATCAGGGGGTCGTTGGTTCGAGTCCAACTTCGGGCGCCACCTTGAAGAGACCTGCATCGCAAGATGCAGGTCTTTTTTTGCGTTGCGCATCGTCAGTGCGTAATGGCGTCTGCGGGGCCAGCGGACCACGCTCCCCGACCGTTGAATGTTCAAAGGGCGCCTTGAATGATGGGAAGATGTGGTCTGGTCGCAAAGAGGCGCTGAATGAGTACCGTTCGCGAAGACTTTGAAAGAAGCTTTTGGATGCTTGTCGAAGACAGTCTGCTTTTGATTGAAGCCTCAGAGCTGAACCCGGGTACGGAGCTTGCAAATTCGCTTGCACGCGCAGCTCTTTTGAATACTTTGGTACTCCCAGAGGTGGTCGCCAATTGCTGTATAGACGACCTCCGTCTGGAAAACTCCGTATACAAGGAGGTTGATCGTCTGTCGGTCGTCGCCAAGTTCGATTTCTACCTGAGAACGAAGTTTCGGAACAAGTCCATCTCTCGTGGCGATAGGCACGTGCAGTCTATTGGCGAATTGAAGAAGCTAAGAGATGACTACGTGCATCCAAAATCAAGACGAGTGCGGTGGATCGGGGATCCTGATGGCGAGCAAACAGCTGAGCGTCCACTAACACCGATTCTGGGTATCGCGAAGAATCCTCGAGACTGGTGGCATGAGGACGCGGTACTCGCAATGCGTGCCACCCACGGTTTCCTTGCCCACTTCTTTAAGGAGCGCTGCCGTTACAGCCGAGTTGCGGTGGCAAGCATTGTTGCTTGTGAGTGTGAGTCTCCAGTGAGGGGGGACTACTACGTGCCCTACTTGCCTCGCCGATTGAAATCAAACCTTGAACATTGGGAAATCAATCTGGATTACGTAAAACACGGCTGGCTCTAGCGACCAAGATGAAAAAGCACTGATGTGTGGGCATGCCTAGCCTTCAGCTCTACATGGCCAGATGCCAGGGTGATGAGTCGAGCACGGCTCTGCTCTACAGTGCCAGCTCACCTCTGGAGAACGCTACCAACGTGGCGATCGCCACCACCAGGATCGCGCCGAACAGCGCCCACTCCCAGCGCGTGAATACCTTTTCCCCTCGCTGGTGCCGGGTGAACGCGAACACCACCACGCCGGGCACATACAGCAGCACCGACAGCAGCAGGTTGTCGAGGCCTCCTGCATACACCAGCCACAACGCGTAGGCACTGGCCAGCAGCGCCACAGCGAAGTCACGCCAGCGCACGCCCGGTTCACCCGCATAGGCGTCCCCGCGCCACGCCAACTGCACGCCGAACGCGGTGGACAGGAAGTAGGGCACCAGGCTCATCGAGGCCGCCAGCAGCACCAGGCCCGTATAGCTGCCGGAGTTGACCAGCACCAGCAGCAGGAACAGCTGGATCAAGCCATTGCTCAGCCACAGCGCGTTGGCGGGCACGCCGCGCGCATTCTCGCGTCCCAGGACGGCCGGCATGGTGCCGTCGCCTGCAGCGGCGTACAGCACTTCGGCACACAGCAGCACCCAGGCCAGCAGCGCGCCGAGTACCGAAATGATCGAGCCGACGATGATCACCGTCGCGCCCCACTCGCCAACGATGGCGCGCAGCACGTAAGCCATCGACGGATTGGGCAACCCCGCCAGTTCGGCCTGCGACAGCACGCCCATCGACAGCAGGCTGACCAGCACCAGCAGCAGCCAGACGCCGAGGAAGCCGATCACCGTGGCGCGGCCGACATCGGCGCGACGGGCCGCACGCCGCGAGTAGATGCTGGCGCCTTCGATGCCGATGAATACCCACACGGTCACCAGCATCATGCCGCGCAGCTGCTGGCCGAGATCGCCGAGTGCGGGCGCGCCCAGGAAATCGGCGCGGAACACATCCATGCGGAAGGCACCGGCGGCCAGGATCAGGAACAACGTGATAGGCAGCAGCTTGGCCACGGTCACCAGGCCGTTGACGATGGCGGCAGTGCGCAGGCCACGCAGCACCAACAGGTGCACGGTCCACAACAGCAATGAGGATGCGGCCACGGCGGCCGGGGTATTGCCTTCGCCGAACACGGGCATGAAGTGGCCCAGGCCACTGAAGATCAGCACGAAGAAGCTGGCGTTGCCGAGCACCGAGGCAACCCAGTAGCCCCACGCAGCGGAGAAGCCGATGTAGTTGCCGAAGCCTTCGCGTGCGTACGCGTAGATGCCGGTATCGAGATCAGGCCGGCGGTTGGCCAGGGCCTGGAACACGAAGGCCAGCATCAGCATGCCCGCGCCGCTCAGGGCCCAGCCGATCAGCGCGGCGGCAGGCCCGGCGCTGCGCGCCACGTTCTGCGGCAATGAAAAGATGCCGGCGCCGACCATCGAGCCGACCACCAGTGCAGTCAACGCGGGCAGGCCCAGGCGTTGCGAAGTTGCGGCCATGCAGATCCCCTGCGGCGGTGATGCCGCGTGCACACGGTAGCCATGTGCCCGTGAACATGCCTGCAAGGGGCGGAACGACGAAGGCCCGGGCAGCTGCCCGGGCCTTCGAAGTTGCTGCGTTGAAAGGTGTTGCCTGTATTACTTGAAGGTGTACTTGGCACCGACGGTGAAGTAGCGACCGATGGCACCACTGAAGTGCAGCGGGTTGTAGTTGACACCGCCGTAGGTGGACGGATCCAGCGGCGCAATGCGATCGAACACGTTCTGCACCGAGGCGTTCAACTCGAAGGCTTCAGTGATGTTCCAGCGGCCCGACAGGTCGAAGGTGGTGAACGAGGAGATCTTCTTGACGTCCGTTCCGTCTGCATACGCGAACAGATAGGAGCCGTTCGGACCACGGAAGTCCTTGTTGTCCATCTTCGAGATGTAGTTGGCAACGCCGCTGACGCTCCACGGACCCTGCCTCCAGGTGGTGCCGAAGTTGATGCGGTCCTTCGGGGTGCCGATGCAGTTGGTCACGTCGCAGTTGCCGTGAGTACCCGCGTAGTCAACCGTCACGTCGGCATCGGTGCGCTCGAACTTGAGCACATGGCTCCACTGCAAGTCCATCTCCAGCTGGCCCGGGCCGATGTCGAAGGTCTGGCGGATATCGGTATCGATACCCCGGACCCGGGTCGATGCGGCATTGATGTACTGCGTGTTGACTGCCAGGATGCTGCCGGTGCCGGGCACGCCGTTGAGCAGGTTGCTGTCACGCAACACGTTGCCGGCGGCAATGGCTTCGGAGGTGCTGCCCTGGGCAATTTCGTTGGTGCGCTTGATCTGCCAGGCATCGATGGTCAGCGAGGTCGTGGACGTCGGCTGCAGGACGATACCCACCGAGTAGCTCTTGGACTCTTCCGGCTTCAGATCCTTGTTCGGGCGGGTGATGATGGCCACCGGCAGGGCACCGCAGTCATCCCCGGTGGCACCCGGTGCCGGGTTGCCGTTCGGGCAACGTACCGGATCGGACGCGTTGGAGAACGCTGCCAGGCCACCATCGCCGTTCTCGGCCGGGTTGGGTGCCCGGAAGCCTTCGGCGTAGCTGCCACGCAGTGCGATCCAGTCGGCCGGGGTCCACTTGATGCCGATCTTCGGCGTGGCCTTGCCTTCACCGCTCTCGTACTTGTCGTAGCGAACCGCACCGGACAGTTCCAGGGTTTCCAGCACGGGCGCAGACAGCTCAACGTAGCCTGCGTACACGTTCTGGGTGCCGTCGTAGGCCGAGTAGCCCAGACCGATGATCTGGCCCTTGTCGGTGTAGGTCTGCGGGGTCAGGCTGTTGCTGGTCTTGCGCCATTCGGTACCCAATGCCAGGCCCAGCGGGCCACCCTTCAGGTCCATCAGGCTGCGCGACACGGTGAAGTCGAACATGTCCAGGCTGGACTTGGCGCGGGCGCTGATATCCGGCGAGATGAAGTCGTACAACGCCTGCGAGTTCATGCCCGCGTTGTCACCGATGCGCCAAACACCACCGGCGCAGTTCGGGTTGGCCAATGCGCAACGTACGTTGTCGTAGTTGAGGAAGCCGGTGCGCTTGTTGACCAGATCAGTGCCCGAGTGCAGATAGGCGGTGTCGTAGCTCCAGTCGCCCCAGTTGCCCTTGACGCCGACCAGGAAGCGGGTGAACTCATTGGTGTTGTTGGTCACGCGGGGACCGACATCCCACGCCGAATAACGCAGGCGCGAGGCCTGGCCGGGAATGGGATTGTCAGGATGATTCGGGCCCAGCACCACTGCGCCCGGGCCACTGTTGCCGTTGACCGGGCCTTCGGGGAAGCCCCAGCTGCCGGATACGCCGGACGGGGTGTTGCTGAAGGTGGTCTCTTTCTTCGAGTAGCCGATTTCGGTGTAGATCTCGCCACCTTCACCAAACGCGAAGCTGGCACGGCCAAACACGTTGACGTACTTCTCTTCCGGGGTCAGATCGCGATACAGCTGGTTCGGATCCCACAGGCAGCCCTGCGCCTGTGCAGTAGCCTCGGTCTGGCCGGGAATGGTGGTCAGGCCAGCACAGCCCGGCAATGCGACCAGGAAGGCAGGATTGTCCTTGGTCACATTGCGATCGTCATACACCGAACCGTTCGGACCAACACCGCCGCGGGTCTTGCCGCTGAGGAAGGCGCCGCCGAGGAACTGGGCGTTGTTGCCATAGCCCCACGGGCGGGTATCGCCGGTACCGATCCACTTGCGGTTCTTGCGATCACTGATCTTGATCGCGTCGGTCTTTGCCACATCCAGGCTGAAGAAGGCATTCCAGCCGTCGGTGGCCAGATCGCCGGTACCGGCGGTCAGGGTCGCCTTCTTCGCGTCGCCATCGCTGTCGCCAGACAGGCCGTAGGAGCCCCGGAGGATCGCGCCCTGGAAATCGCTGCGCAGGATGATGTTGACCACGCCGGCGATGGCGTCGGAACCATAGATCGCCGAGGCGCCGTCCTTCAGCACTTCCACGCGTTCGACGGCGTCGAGCGGGATGGTGCTCAGGTCGGTGAAAACCTTCTGGCCGTCATCGGCCAGGCCGTAGGTGGCCATGCGGCGACCATTCAACAGGACAAGGGTCGAACCCGCGCCCAAGCCGCGCAGCGAGATGCCGGCACCACCGCCGGCAAAGCCGTTGCCGAAGGTCTTGGGAATGGAGCCGGAACCGTCGGCGGTCAGTGTCTGCAGGTACTCGGCAACCGTGGTCTTGCCCGTACGGTCGATTTCCTGGCGGGTCACCACCTGCACCGGGGACGGTGTTTCAGTGTTGGTGCGCGGGATGTTCGAACCGGTGACCGTGATGCGGTCCAGGTTGGTGGCCTTTTCCTGCGCGAAAGCGGAGGTGGAAGCCACGGCGCCAACCAGCAGCAGCGTGCCGCCGGTAAGGATATGGGTGATGGACGATGCCAGGGTGGTGCGGCGGCGGCTGGCGGGCCGTTGGATCAGGTGTTTCACAGCTTCTCTCCTAACTGGAAAACCGTAGCGTTGAGGGCTGTCTCCGGAAGATTCCGGGACGGACCAATCTAGGTTTCCGACAGGTGACGAAGTCGTGAATTTTTGCTTAATCAATAACAGTTGATCCTGTTCCGTCCGTACCCGTCCGGACGGAAGCGCCGGCCCGGCAAGCAGCCGGGCCGGCGATCACCTCAGTCCGGCAGCGAGAACTGCACCGGCACCATGCCGATGGCCGGCACGGCCACGCCATCACGCTGGGCCGGCTCGAAGCGCCAGTGCCTGAGCACCTGCTGGCGTGCGGCCTGGTCCAGGCTGCGCGAGCCACTGCTGCGCTCGATGCTGACCACCGCCGGCTGCCCGTGGGAGTCCACCTCTACCCGCAACAGCACCGTACCCTGCTCGCGGTTGCGCAGTGCCGCCAGCGGGTAGGCCGGCGGCGGGGCGCTGCGGTACTGCAGCGGGGCGCCGGCCAGAGGCGTGGAGGTATCGATGCTCGGTGCCAGCTGGGGCGGGGCCGGTTCGGCGGCCGGCAGTGCGATGCCCTGGGTCTCCTCCACGGTCGCGGTGGGTGCAGGCAGTGGCGGTGCTACCGGCTGCGTCCGGGGTTTCGGCACCACCTGGACGATCTCTTTCGGCGGGATCGGAACCGGTGGCGTGGGCGGTGGCGGGATCTTCTCGATCAGCCTGACCGCAGTCTTGTCACGTGGGACCTGCACGGCCTGGTAGGTCGCCGGGATCAGCAGCAACAGGAAGGCCAGCAGATGCAGGGCGATGGCCGCGCTCCAGGCGGCAACGCGGGCGGGGTCGAAATGCGGGGATGCAACGGGATACGTACGAACCATGGTCCACCTCCATGCCAGTGACGAAGTCCTCAACGCACCAGGGCCCGTGGCGGGGTTGCCGCACGCGGCTGGCAGTCCATCAGTAGCGCGACAGGGCGGCCACTGCCTAGAGGCAGGGGGGCGATCGTTGGGCTGGCCTTCAGCCAACGCCGGCTGCGGGCATGAAAAAGGCGGACCCCCTGCGGGATCCGCCTTTGTCGGCAATGGCGAACGGGATCAGCGACCCAGTTCGAACACCACGTCCAGGTTGACCGAGACGGTCGATTCACCCGGTGCGACCGGGGTGGCCTTGTCCATCGCCGCGCCGGCCGACATGGCCCGCATCATCGGCATCGGGCGGTAGCCGCCGCCAGCGTTCTCGGAAATGCTGACGATGCGGCGCACCTGCAGGCCCAGCGACTTCGCATAGGTCTGGGCGCGGGCCTGGGCCTTCTTCAGTGCAGCCAGGCGCGCTTCGTCATAAACCGGTTCCGGCTGGTCGATCTCGAAGCTGGGGCCGTTGATCTGGTTGGCGCCCTGCGCAGCCAGTGCGTCCAGCACCTTGCCCAGCTTGGCGATGTCGCGCACCTTCAGACTGACCGTGTTGCTGGCCTGGTAGCCGGTGATCTTCGGTGCTTCGTTGTCGGCATAGCGGTACTGCGGGTTGAGGCTGACGCCACTGGTCTGCACGTCGCGCTCGGCGATGCCGGCGGCCTTGATCGCGGCCAGTACCTTGTCCATCTGCTGGGCGTTCTGGCGCATGGCGCTGTTGCCATCAGCAGCCTGGGTGACCACGCCGGCCGACAGGGTGGCCACGTCCGGCACGCGGGTCGCCTCGGCATTGGCCGAGATGTTCAGCAGGGTGCCTTCGGCCGGGGCGGCGATCGACGGCGACGACGGGGCAGCATGGGCGGTCATCGAGGTTCCAAGGGCGAGGGACAGGGCGAGCAGCAGCGGGGTGGCGGTCAGGCGCATGGAGAACTCCTTGTTGTGCCGTTGAGGGTGGTGTCGTAGCGATGAACGCGCTGTGAGCCCGTTCGGGGTTGCGCACGTTCCGGGGCGGGTTGCCGACGATTCAGGTGGCGGCCTCAGGTTATGCTGTGCCGATGCTCTATCTTGCTTCCCGCTCCCCCCGACGCAACCAGCTGCTGGCCCGACTCGGACGCCCCTTCCAGGCCCTGGACCTGGAGGTCGTCGAGCAGCGCGCGCCCGCTGAAAGCGCCGAACAGTATGTCTGCCGGGTCGCCGCCGACAAGGCGCGCGCCGGGTTGGCCCGGGTGCTGGCCGATGACCCGCAGGCGCGCGTGCTCGGCTCGGACACCGAGGTGGTGCTGGATGGCGACGTGTTCGGAAAGCCCACTGACGCCGCCGATGCGCGGGCGATGCTGGCGCGCCTTGCCGGGCGTACCCATCAGGTGATGACCGCCGTGGTGGTGGTCGGCGCGGACGGGCTGGACAGCGAACTGGTCATTTCCGAAGTGACCTTCGCCCCGATCGACGCTGCCGACATCGCCGCCTACGTGGCCACCGGCGAGCCGTTGGACAAGGCCGGGGCCTACGCCATCCAGGGCGGGGCCGAGCGCTGGATCGAACATCTTTCCGGCAGCTACTCCGGCGTCATGGGGCTGCCATTGCTGCATACCGATCGTCTGCTGGCGCGCTGCGGCGTGCCGGCCACAACTGCCGATGCCGCCAGGGAGGCTGCCGATGTCTGAGGAAATCCTGGTCAATGTGACCCCGCGCGAAACCCGGGTCGCGGTGATCGAGAACGGCATGCTGCAGGAACTGCACATCGAGCGCGGTTGGCGCCGGGGTGTGGTCGGCAACATCTACAAGGGCAAGGTGCAGCGGGTGATGCCCGGCATGCAGGCCGCCTTCGTCGAAGTCGGGCTGGAGCGTGCCGCGTTCCTGCATGCCAACGACGTGGTGCGGCCGGCGCCGGTGGCCAGTGCCGATACCGAGAACACCACGCTGCCGCCGCCGTCCAGCGTGCCGATCGTCGAGCTGCTGCGCGACGGCCAGGACATCGTGGTGCAGGTGGTGAAGGACCCGATCGGGACCAAGGGCGCACGCCTGACCACCCAGATCAGCATTCCCTCGCGCTACATGGTGCTGCTGCCGCAATCCAAGGTCGTGGGCGTTTCCGCACGCATCGAGGATGAAACCGAGCGCGCCCGCCTGAAGGCGCTGGTGACCGAACTGTCGGCGCAGCACGGGGGCTACGGCTACATCGTGCGTACCAATGCCGAGGGCCAGCCGGCAGAGGCCATCGCCGAGGACATCGCCTACCTGTCGCGCGTTTGGAACGTGGTCGAGCGTCGTGGCCGCGAAGCGGCCTCGTGCAGCAACATCTATGAAGACCTGAGCCTGCCGCTGCGATCGGTACGCGACCTGATCCGCAAGGACGTTGACAAGGTGAAGGTGGACTCCAAGGAGACCTTCGCGCAGTTGCAGGCCTTTGTTGCCAAGTACATGCCGGTGCTGGCCGAGAAGATCGAGCTGTACAGCGGTGATCGCCCGATCTTCGACATGTTCGGGGTGGAGGACGAGATCGGCCGCGCGCTGGACAAGCAGGTGCCGCTGAAATCCGGTGGCTACCTGGTGATCGACCAGACCGAGGCGATGACCACCATCGACGTCAACACCGGTTCGTTCCTCGGCCAGCGCAACCTGGAAGAGACGGTGTTCCGCACCAACCTGGAAGCGGCACAGGCGGTGGCACGGCAGCTGCGGCTGCGCAACCTGGGCGGCATCATCATCATCGATTTCATCGACATGGACGATGCCGAGCATCGCCGCCAGGTGCTGCGCACCCTGGAAAAGGCGCTGGCCCGCGACCATGCCAAGACCACGGTGTACGACTTCTCGCCGCTGGGCCTGGTGGAGATGACCCGCAAACGCACGGTGGAAAGCCTGGAGCGCCAGCTGTCGGAGACCTGCCCGCAGTGCAGCGGCCGCGGCAGCATCAAGACCACCGAGACGGTGACCTACGAGATCTTCCGCGAGATCACCCGTGCCGTGCGCCAGTTCGATGCCGCGCGCCTGCTGGTGATCGCGTCGACCAAGGTGGTCGCGCGCATCACCGACGAGGAATCCGCGGCGGTGGCCGAGCTGGAGGAATTCCTCGGCAAGAGCATCCGCTTCCAGGCGGACGAGCAGTACCTGCAGGAGCAATTCGATGTCGTTCTGCTCTGATCCTCGCCGGCCGCAGGCCGGCGGTGGCCGATGAGCGCGCCGCCGCGCCTGCGACTGCGAAGGATCCGCCGTCATTTCATTGCCGCCTGCGCGGTGGGCCTGGTCGGGCTTGCACTGCTGGTGGGCACCCTCAGCCAGCTGCTGCCGCTGGCCGAGCGCCATCCCGACAGGATTGCCGCCTGGCTGAGTGAACGCGCTGGCCAGCCGGTGCGTTTCGACCAGCTGCAGACCGCCTGGACCCGGCGCGGCCCGCTGCTGCAGCTCAAGGGCCTGCGCATCGGCGCCGGCCAGGGCCTGGCGATCGGCGAGGCCGAAGTGCTGGTATCGATGTACAGCGGCCTGTTGCCTGGCCGGTCGCTGACCGAGCTGCGCCTGCGTGGCCTGGCGCTCGACCTGCAGCAGGGCGAGGACGGTCGCTGGTCGGTACGCGGCCTGCCGCAGGCCGCCAATGGCGGGGACCCGCTGGATGCGCTGCGCCGGCTGGGCGAACTGCAGGTGATCGGAGGCCGCCTGGGCGTGCATGCGCCGGGGCTGGGAATCGACACCACGCTGCCACGCATCGACGTGCGCCTGCGGGTCAATGGCGACCGCCTGCGTGTAGGCGTGCGTGCCTGGGCCCAGACCGAAGCGCTGCCGTTGACGGCGGTGCTGGACGTGGACCGCGTGCGCGGCAATGGCCAGGCCTGGCTGGGCGCCGATCCGGTCGATTTCCATGCCTGGTCGCCGCTGCTGGCGGCCGGCGGTGTGCGCCTGCGCGAAGGCAAGGGCGAACTCAACCTGTGGCTGACCCTGCGCGATTTCGCGCCGGTGGCGGTGACCACCGATTCGGACCTGCGTGATGTCCGCATCGATGGCGCACCGATGCCCTCGATGGCGGCTCCGCAGCTGCAGCTGCAGCGGTTGCAGGCACGCCTGCGCTGGCAGCGCCAGGCTGATGGCTGGGCGTTGCAGGTGCCGCGCCTGCGCCTGAAAACCGAAGAGGGCGAGCAGCAGCTCGATGGCCTGCAGCTGCAGCTTGGCAAGCAGCTGCGGGTCCGTTCTGGCGAAGTGCAGGCCGGCACCGCGCTGCGTGCGCTGGCCCTGAGCGATCGTCTCGAACCAGGCCTGCGTCGCTGGCTGTTCCTGTCCAGGCCGCAGCTGGACGTGCGCGAGTTGCAGCTGGCGGGCGATCGCGATGGCCCGCTGTGGGCGCAGGGCGAACTGCAGTCGCTGGGCTTCGCCAGCGTGGGCAATTCGCCCGGCCTGCGCGGCCTGGGCGGGCGCTTCGAAGGCGACGCGGATGGCTTCAGCCTGCAGTTGCAGCCGCAACGGCAGCTGCAGTTCGATTGGCCGACCGGCTTTGGTGTGCGTCATGACCTGCATCTGGCGGGACAGGTGGTGGGCTGGCGCGACGAGGGCGGTGGTTGGCGTATCGGTACTGCGGCGATGCGCGTGGAAGGCACCGACTATGCGGCCGACGTGCGCGGCGGGGTCTGGTTCCAGGGGGACGGTACGCGGCCGTGGCTGCAGCTGGCGGCCAAGCTGGACGACGTGCCGATGACTGCGGCCAAGCGCTTCTGGATCCACTCCAAGATGAGCAAGGGCGCCACCGACTGGCTGGACATGGCGCTGGCCGGCGGCCAGGTGCGCAATGGCATCGGCCTGGTCAGTGGCGACCTGGACGACTGGCCGTTCGACAATAACGATGGCCGCTTCGAGGCCACCGGCCATATCACCAACGGTGACATCCGTTTCCAGCACGATTGGCCGTTGATGAGCCAGGTCGACGCCGATATCGCCTTCATCGGCCCCGGCTTCGACATGCATGGGCGCGGCGATCTGGCCGGTGTGGCGGTGCAGAAGTTCGAGGCGGGCATTCCGGATTTCGGGCAGCAGCCGCTGTATGTGCGCGCCGATGCGCAGAGCGAGGCGGGCAAGCTGCTGGCGATGCTGCGGCAGAGCCCGCTGCACAAGGATTATGGCGACACCCTGGACAACCTCACTGCTGCCGGCCCGGCGCATGTGACCTTCGATCTGCTGCAGCCACTGCACCACGATGAAGGTGGCGGCCACCTGCAGGGGACGGTTGATCTGGCCGGCGTGAAGCTGGTCGACAAGCGCTTCCAGCTCGCCTTCGACAACATGCAGGGGCAGGCGCGCTACAGCAATGGCGGTTTCGATGCCGAGGCACTGTCGGTGCGCCACCTCGGCCAGGACGGTCGCCTGAGCCTGCGTGCCGGTGGCTACGTGCACGACAGCAGACTGGCCTTCGAATCGCAGCTGTCGGCCACGCTGGATGCTGGCGTGCTGATCGACCGCGCGCCGGAGATGGCCTGGCTCAAGCCCTACATCACCGGAACCTCGCCGTGGACCATCGCGGTCAGCCTGCCCAAGGTCGCTCCAGGGGCGCCTGCGCCGCCCAGCGAGCTGCGGTTGAGCTCCGATCTGGTCGGGACCCGGCTGGACCTGCCGGCGCCGCTGGACAAACCGGCTGCCGAGCCATTGGCGACCACCGTGGCTGCACAGCTGCCGATGGGGGCCGGCCGCATCGACGTTGCGTTCGGCCAGCGCCTGGCGCTGGCCGCACGCAGCCACAACAACCAGACCGGTGTGCAGGTGACGCTGGGCAGCGACCATGTCGACCGCGAGCCGCCGCCGAGCGGATTGACCGTCAATGGCCGCAGCCCGACCCTGGACGCTCTGGAGTGGATCAGTCTGGCGCGGGGTGGCAGTGATGACGACGCCATGCCGCTGCGTGCGGTGGACGTGCAGGTCGGCCAGTTGAAGCTGATCGGTGGCGTGTTCGAGCAGACCCGGTTGCAGCTGCGCCCGGGCGCGCAGGCACTGGATGTGCGCCTGGACGGCCCGTCGCTGGCCGGGCGCCTGACCGTCCCCAATGCAGACGGCGGCACCATCAGTGGCCAGCTCGACCGCGTGCACTGGCAATCCCTGCCGGCGGCTCCGGGTGCATCGGCCGCACCGGCACGGGTACAGGCCGGCGCCAACGACATGGACCCGGCCAAGCTGCCGCCGTTCGCGCTGGACATCGCCGACCTGAAGTTCGGCAAGGTGGTGCTGGGCCAGGCGGTACTGCGTACGCGGCCGCTGGCCAATGGCCTGAACGTGGACGAGCTGCGCTTCCGTGCGCCCGACCAGGAGATCGACATCAGCGGTCGCTGGCTGGGCCGCACCGGTGGTGCCCGCACCGAGCTGACCGCACAGGTGCGCAGCGAGGACCTGGGCGGATTGATGCAGAACCTCGACTACGGCGGCCAGCTGCGTGGCGGTTCCGGCCAGGCGCAGCTGCAGGCCACGTGGAGTGGGGGGCCGTCGGACTTCCAGCTGGGCAACCTGCAGGGCCGCCTGGACCTGCACGCGCGCAACGGCCAGCTGCTGGAGCTGGAACCGGGCGCTGGCCGGGTGCTGGGCCTGCTCAGTGTCACCCAGCTGCCGCGGCGCCTGATGTTCGACTTCCGCGACTTCTTCTCCAAGGGCTTCGCGTTCAACCAGATCGACGGCAGCATGCAGTTCGGCCAGGGCATGGCGCGCACCGACAAGGTGCTGATCGAAGGCCCGGCAGCCAACATCACCATCCGCGGCCAGGCCGACCTGCGTAACCAGCAGTTCGACCAGACCATCGACGTCAACCCGCGTGCAGGCAATCTGCTGACCGTGGTGGGTGCGGTCGCCGGTGGCCCGGTGGGGGCGGCGCTGGGCGCGGCCACCAATGCGGTATTGTCCAAGCCATTGGGCGAGATTGGCGCCCGGACCTACAAGGTGACCGGTCCATGGAAGGAACCGAAGGTGGAAGTGATCGAGCGCAGCCGCGACAAGGCTCCGCCACCCGTACCGGCACCGGCGCCGGCCATTCCGCCGACCGTCACCGGCCTGCCGCGCTCGCGTTGAGCGCGGCTTTCCTGTTCACGGGGCTTGCCTGAGCGCCCCCGCATCCCCAGATCGAGAACCATGACTGATATCGCCCTGACGCTTGCCCAAGACCGCCTGCTGCGCCCCGGCGGCCTGGATACCGCTGGCCTGGAGCGCACCTTCGGCCAGCTGCTCGGCCCCGGTGTGGACTTCGGCGACCTTTATTTCCAGCATGCCCGCCGCGAGAGCTGGAGCGTGGAAGACGGCATCGTCAAGGACGGCGCCCATTCCATCGAGCAGGGCGTGGGCGTGCGGGCGATTTCCGGCGAGAAGACCGGCTTCGCCTACTCCGACGACATCCATGCCGATGCGCTGCTGACGGCGGCGCAGTCGGCGCGTGCGATCTCGCGTGAAGGTGGCGCCCAGTCCGGGCGGTCGCTGCTGCGCGGCAACGCGCGCGCGCTGTACCCGGCGCTGGACCCGATCGATGGCATCGGCAACGAGGCCAAGGTCGAGGTGCTCAAGCGCCTGGATGGCTACCTGCGCGCCGCCGACCCGCGCGTGAAGCAGGTGATGGTGAGCCTGTCCGGCGGCGTCGATACGGTACTTATCGCCCGCAGCGACGGTGTGCTGGGCGCTGACGTGCGCCCGCTGGTGCGCCTGAACGTGCAGGTGATCGTCGAGCACAACGGCCGCCGCGAGTCCGGCTATGCCGGCGGTGGTGGCCGCTACGGGTATGAGGAGCTGTTCGCCGACGGCCGCCCCGAGGCCTTTGCCCGCGAGGCGCTGCGCCAGGCGCTGGTGAACCTGGACGCCGTTCCGGCACCGGCCGGGGTGATGCCGGTGGTGCTTGGTCCGGGCTGGCCCGGCGTGCTGCTGCATGAAGCGGTCGGCCACGGCCTGGAAGGCGACTTCAACCGCAAGGGCACCAGCGTCTACGCGGGCCGCATCGGCGAGCGCGTTGCCGCCCCGGGCGTGACCATCGTCGATGACGGCACGCTGGACGGACGCCGTGGTTCGTTGAACATCGACGATGAAGGCCACCCGAGCCAGTGCACCACCCTGATCGAGGACGGCATCCTGGTCGGCTACATGCAGGACAGCCTCAACGCACGGCTGATGGGCATGGCGCCGACCGGCAACGGCCGCCGCGAATCGTTCGCGCACCTGACCATGCCGCGCATGACCAACACCTACATGCGCGCCGGCCAGCACGACCCACAGGAAATGATCCGTTCGGTGAAGAAGGGCCTGTACGCAGTCAACTTCGGTGGCGGCCAGGTCGACATCACCAGCGGCAAGTACGTGTTCTCGGCCACTGAGGCCTACCTGATCGAGGATGGCCGCATCACCACGCCGGTGAAGGGTGCGACGCTGATCGGCAACGGTCCGGAAACCATGCAGAAGGTGCGCATGGTCGGCAACGATCTGGCCCTGGACGAGGGTGTGGGCATCTGTGGCAAGGACGGGCAGAGCGTGCCCGTGGGTGTCGGCCAGCCCTCGCTGCTGATCGAGGGCATCACGGTCGGCGGTACCCAGGCCTGAGCCGGGCGATGGCCAGCGCCACCGCCCAGGCCGGCGCGGACTCAGTCCTCGTCGGCTTCGTCGCTGTCGACGGGGTCGGCGTCTTCGGCGCTGGCCTTCAGGCCCAGTGCGGCCGGCAGCATCAGGGCGCGCAGCACCTGGAAGATTTCGCGGTAGGCGCGTGGCGGCTTGTTCCTGGCCTTTTCGGCCTGGGCATTGCGCACCAGCGTGCGCAGCTGCTGGCGGTCGGCCTGCGGGTAGTCGTCCAGCAGTGCAGCCAGCGCCTTGTCACCCTCGGCCAGCAGGCGCTCGCGCCAGTCTTCCGCGCGGTGCATCATCGCCACTTCGCGGCGGCCGGTTTCGCTGTTGGCGTCCAGCGCATCGCGGATCGCATCCAGCGTGGCGTCTTCTTCGCGGCGCATGTGCTTGGCCAGGAACGCCAGCTGGCGCTTGTGGGCGATGTGGGCGGTGATGCGCTTGCACTCGGCGATATGCGGCAGCAGGTCTTCCGGGATCGGCAGGCGTGCCAGCTGGGCCGGGGTCAACGACACCAGCTTCTCGCCCAGGGCCAGGACGTCGAGCGCGTCGCGCCGGTTCTGGCTGCGGCTCTTGTCGTGGAATTCACCGGTTTCTTCGTCGCGTCCGCGCATCGTTCCTACCTGATCTCAAAAAAAGTCGCCCGGCGTGATGCCGGGCCCAACCCGTACAGGATAAAGCATTGAACGTGATCGCCCCTGAAGTCGCTGTCGGCGACGACAGCCTGGCCCGACTGGAACGGCTGGCCGACCTCTCCCAGCAGCTGCTCGACCGCGCCCGTGCGCTGGGCGCCAGCCAGGCCGAGGTCAGCTGCAGCGAGGATCGTGGCCTGGAGGTCAATGTCCGCCTTGG
Source organism: Stenotrophomonas sp. INTA L402-1 (assembly GCF_059295135.1). Lineage (NCBI taxonomy): Bacteria > Pseudomonadati > Pseudomonadota > Gammaproteobacteria > Lysobacterales > Lysobacteraceae > Stenotrophomonas > Stenotrophomonas sp. INTA L402-1. Next base: position 181,728 of record NZ_JCAFWP010000002.1, on the reverse strand, counting down.
CGAGGTGGAGACCGTGCAGTCCACCCGTGACCGCGGTATCGCCGTCACCGTCTATTTCGGCCAACGCAAGGGCAGCGCCAGCACCGGCGACCTGAACGAGGCCAGCCTTGCCGCCACGGTCGAGCAGGCCTGTGCAATCGCCCGGCACACCGAAGATGACCCGGCTGCCGGCCTGGCCGAGGCCGCGCTGATGGCCTCCGACTTCCCGGATCTGGATGCCTGGCACCCCTGGGCGCTGCAGGCCGACGAGGCGGTGGACCTGGCCCTGGCCTGCGAGAACGCAGGCCGTGAGGCCGATGCGCAGATCCGTAATTCCGACGGCGCCTCGGTTTCGAGCATGCAGAGCCTGTCGGTGTACGCCAATTCGCATGGCTTTTTCGGCCGTGAGCGTGGCACCCATCATTCGGTGGGCTGTGCGCTGATCGCCGGCCAGGGCGATGGCATGCAGCGCGATGGCTGGTACACCAGCGCGTTGGCCCGGGAGGACCTGGAAGACGTGGGCCTGGTCGGCCGTCGTGCTGCCGAGCGCACCGTCGCCCGCCTGCAGCCTCGCTCGATGGCCACCGGCACCATGCCAGTGCTGTTCGCCCCGGAAGTAGCGCGCAGCCTGGTTGGACACCTGCTGTCGGCGGTGTCCGGCGGTGCGCTGTACCGCCAGGCCAGCTTCCTGCTGGACAGCGTTCGCCAGCAGCTGTTCCCGGACTGGATGCAGATCGAGGAACTGCCCCACCTGCGCCGTGGCCTGCGCTCGGCCGCCTTCGACGGTGACGGCGTGGCCACGCGTGCTTCGGCCCTGGTCCGTGACGGCGTGCTGCAGCGCTACGTGCTGGGCAGCTACTCTGCACGCAAGCTGGGCCTGCAGACCACCGCCAATGCCGGTGGCGTGCACAACCTGCAGCTGGCCGCCAACGCGGGCTCCCTGCAGGACATCGCCCGGCAGATGGGCGATGGCCTGCTGGTGACCGAATTGATGGGGCAGGGCGTGAACGGGGTGACCGGCGACTACTCGCGCGGTGCCGGCGGCTTCCGCGTCGAGAATGGTGAGATCCAGTACCCGGTGGATGGCATCACCATCGCCGGCAACCTGCGCGAGATGTTCAGCAGCATCGAAGCGGTCGGCAGTGACGTCGACCCGCGCTCGCACATCCGGACCGGTTCGATCCTGCTGGGGCGGATGACCATCGCCGGTAATGATTGATGGCGTCGATGGCGTAAGCTATGCCCGCCTGACGCAACCAGCTTGGTGCTGGTGGGTCAAGACCACCCAATGAAAAGGAGTTTTGTCGTGAGCGAATTCGATAACGTCCCGCCGCCGCCGGCCACCACCGACGTACCGGCCGACCAGCGCACCATGGCCCTGGCTGCCCACCTGCTGGGCATCTTCACCGGCTTCATCGGCGCGCTGATCATCTGGCTGATCAACAAGGATGACGCGGGCAAGGCCTTCGTGACCGACCAGGCCAAGGAAGCCCTGAACTTCCAGATCACCGTGACCATCGCCATGGTCATCAGCATGATCCTGACCATCGTGATCATCGGCGTGTTCCTGGCCCCGATCGTGGGCATCATCAGCCTGGTGTTCAGCATCATCGCAGCGGTCAAGGCCAACAACGGCGAAGCCTATCGCTACCCGTTCGCACTGCGCCTGATCAAGTAATACCGGCGGCATGCGGAATTGAGAACGCCCGGCATTGCCGGGCGTTTTCATGTGCGGGGAGCGACGGGCGGTGCCCGGCGAGCGATCAATGATCGCGTTCGACCGCCAGCGTCGCCAGTGCACGCAGTGCATCGGCCTCTTCGCCATACCCGGCCAGGATCGACTGCATGCGTGCGGCCAGTTCGTGCAGCTGAGCCTTGGCACCGTCCATGCCGAGCAGGGCGGGGAAGGTGCTCTTGTCCTGCGCCTGGTCCTTGCCGGCGGTCTTGCCCAGCTGCTCGGAACTGGCCTCGACATCGAGGATGTCATCGCGTACCTGGAAGGCCAGGCCGAGTGCGTCGGCGAAGCTGTCCAGCTGGGCCAGCTGAGGTTCGTGGGCCTGGCCGCACAGCGCGCCCATGCGCACCGCCGCACGGATCAGCGCGCCGGTCTTCAGGGCATGCATGCGGGTCAATGCCGCCAGCGTCTGCTGCTGGCCGGTGGCATCGATATCCAGCGCCTGGCCGCCGCACATGCCAGCGGCGCCGGACGCGTGGGCCAGGGTCTGCAGGCAGGCCACGCGCAGCGTGGCCGGCAGCGGTGCATCGGCCAGCAGGCCGAAGGCACGGGTCTGCAGCGCGTCGCCTGCCAGAATCGCGGTGGCTTCATCGAAGGCGATGTGGGTGGTCGGCTTGCCGCGACGCAGCGCGTCGTCATCCATTGCCGGCAGGTCGTCATGCACCAGCGAGTAGGCGTGGATGAGTTCGACGGACATGGCGGCCGCATCCAGGCTTTCCGGCTGCGCACCGAACAGGTGGCCACTGGCGTAGACCAGCAGTGGGCGCATGCGTTTGCCACCGCCCAGCACCGAATAGCGCATGGCCTGGTGCAGGCGCTGCGGTGCTTCGGCAGGCGAGGGCAGCGCGGCGTCGAGCTGGCTTTCGATACGGTCGCGCCAGCGCGCGAACAGAACCTCAGCCGTCATGGCTGGGCGGATCGAAAGGCTCGGATGCTTCCGGCTGCGCCGGATCGCTGAGCAGGCGCACGCGCAGCTCGGCCTGCTCCAGCGCCTGCTGGCACTGGCGATACAGACCGACGCCACGTTCGTAAGCACTGAGCGAAGCTTCCAGGCTCAGCTCGCCGGTTTCCATCTGCTCCACCAGCTGCTCCAGCGATTCGAGCGACTGCTCGAACTGGGCGACCGGGGAGGCGTTTTCGGGGGACTTCTTGGCCATGCGGCAAGTGTGGACGGGCCGCGCGCGGGGGTCAATTCACCAGCCGCCCGGGCGCCACTGCAACTGCGCGCCATGCGCCTGCAACCAGGCCTGCAGCGGTGCGGCGATGACCACGTCGGCGGCGGCCAGCAACTGCGGGCCATCAAAGATCAGCGGCAGCTGCGCGCGGCGCCAGGGGGCGAGGTGTTCGCGTTGGAGGCAGTCCTTCAACGCGTGCGAATGCTGGCGACCGGGCAGCAGAATGCGCTCACCGCCCACGCGTGTACGGACCTGCAGCGGGCGTTCGAAGGCCGGGGTGCCCTGCAGGCGCAGTTGTCCACCATCGGGCAATGGCAGCGGTGCGCGTCCATCCCATTCGGCCTGCCACTCGTGGGGAAGCGCAGGCAGCCGGGCCGGCAGCAGGTAGGCGTGGTCGCGCCACTGTTGGATCGCGTGATCGTGCCAGCGCACCCGCGCCTGGCGATCGTTGTCGGCCGGCAGCAGCTCGTCCAGCGCCTGCTGCAGCACGGTGGCCGGCAGCGGTGCCGCGTCGTGGCCGGCCACCCAGGCACGCAGCACGCGTGCGGCACGGCCCGGTGAGACCTGGCGAAGCAGCTGCAGCGACAGCACGCGTGGAGCGACTTCCAGGTGTGCGATCAGCTGGGCGTCTTCCTCGTCAAGCAGTTCGCGGGTCTGCCCGCAGTGGGTTGCGCTGCCCGCCATCGCCGCAGCGGCATGCGGCCAGCGCTGGCGCAACAGTGGCAGTACCTGCAGGCGCAGGAAGTTGCGATCGGCGTGGTCGTCGGCGTTGCTGGGGTCTTCGATCCAGTGCAGTGCATGCTGGCGGGCATAGTCGAGGAGTGCACTGCGTGGCACTGCCAGCAGCGGTCGCCATAGAGGCTTTTCGCCAAGGCGGCTGTGCGTGGACATCGCCGCCAGGCCATCGACGCCGGAAGCGCGCAGGGCGCGCAACAGGAAGGTCTCGGCCTGGTCGTCCTGGTGCTGTGCCAGCGCCAGGGTTTCGCCGTCGCGCAGTTCGGCCGCGAACGCGGCGCGTCGTGCCAGTCGCGCGGCACCCTCGGTGCCCAGGCCTGTGCCGTTCTCGACCTGCACGCGGTGCACGGCCAGTTCGATGCCCCAGGCGTCGCATTGCTGCTGGCAGTGCAGCACCCAGTCATCTGCATCGGGCTGCAGCCCGTGGTGCACGTGCACCGCGCGCAGCGCCGTGCCGGAAGCTTGCGCGCAGCACCACAGCCAATGCAGCAGCACGGTGGAGTCGACACCACCGCTGTAGCCCACCAGCAGCGGCGCATCCAGCGGAACGAGGGCAGGGAATTCACTCACGCCGGCAAGTATAGGGTTGGTCGGCAGGGCTGCGCCCTGCACCCGCAGACGCGCAAGCAACGGCAACGGCCGAAGCAACAGCAGAAGCGGGTTTCCTGAGGGTTGGCGGGGTGGGTCCGGTTGCGGGGGCCGCTGCAAGTCCCCCTCCGGGGCCCGGCCCAGCCGCTGGCGGCTGTGCGTTCGGGCGCTTGCGAAGCAGTGCTTCGCAAGCAAAGCGCCCTCACCCATGTAAGCTCGGTCGCCGCTTGCTCGTGTGCGCGTTCCTGCGCACACGGCAAGACCGGGGTTGGGCGTCCTGCCCAACCCGCCCGAGGCATGCCTCGGGCCCATGCGGCTCACGCCCCCGCAACCGGACCCACCCCGCCTTCGACAGAATGCCGCGATCTGCCAGAACGGCGTCGTGCACCGCTTTGGTAGGTGTCGACCTTGGTCGACACAGTAGATCCACGCCATGCGTGGATGACTCATTCGATATCTGACAGATGTGTCGACCAAGGTCGACACCTACCAACAGCCGCCGGAAAACTGTCGAAGGCGGGGTACTGTGGGTCTGCGGGGTGTGAGCCGCATGGATGCGGCGACCAAGGCTACATGGACGTACTTGCGCCGTCCCCGCAAACCCACAGTGCCCCGCCATCCCACGGAATGCACGCTGTTGCTGTTGCTTCGGCCGTTGCCGTTGCGTCTGCAGGTGCAGGGCGCAGCCCTGCCGAAAACCTACTTTACCCGACGACCCGAACGGTCGATGCGGAACCGCTCTCCGCCTTCCATCGGCGTGTGGCCATCGGCATCCGGCGTGCCGCGCCGGCAGCCATTGCAGACTTCGGCCACGCCATCCTGGAACGGCCAACCGAAATCGAAGGTGCCGGGCACCACCTGGCGGAACTTCAGATCGAAGTAGGCCACGCGGTTGCCGACGCGGGCGCGCAGCAGGCCTTCCTGCGGTGTTTCCGGACCGTTGTCCCAGGTCAGTACCGGCAGGCTGCGGCCCTTGCGGTTGACGTAGTGGAAGCCCTGGTCGGCGTACACCACGGCCAGGCCATGGTCGTCGTAATTCAGGTCCTTCAAGGTGTCGGCACTGATCTTCGGCCGGTGATCGACCACTTCGCAGTTGGGCAGCGGCCACAACCCGTGTTCGTCGGTCAGCAGCTTGCACGCCGGTGCCTGTGCCGCTGCATTGGCACTGACCAGCACGCCAAGCAGGACCAGCGACCGCGCGAAGCGGCCGCTGGCAGGGGCAGGGTGGGCCTGCCTCACGATCACTTGGCCTCGGCCTTGCGCTCGAATGCGGTCGGCGCCGGCAGCTGTACCGGCACGCCCTTGTCATCGCAGGTGCCGGCCTGGCACAGGCGCTCGCGCAGGGCCGGGGTGGCCTGCACGATCATGTGGTAGATCGCGTTCTGTTCCAGCGTGCCGCGGATCGCCTTGCTGCCCGGGCCGCGTGCCCAGATACCGACGTCTTCGCCGCCGTGCGACTCGGACTTCATCGGCACCAGTGCTTCCTGCATGTAGTCCGGATGCTCGGTGTCGACCTCGCGCAGGTTCGGGCGGCCGTTGGCCGGTTCGAAGCTGCTCGGGTTGTGCGGGTAACGCTTCGGACCGGCCGGCTGCTGGTTGCTGCTGCCGGTGTGGCCCGGGCCGTTGGCGTAGCTCAGCGTGGTGTAGGGCTGGCCGGTGCCGTCCAGCGCGTAGTCCAGCTTGCCGGCGCCATCTTCGCCGCCCTTGTCCTTCACCTTGCCCAGGATCGGGTTGCCGCGTGCCGGGTAGCCGACGAAGTTCAGGGTGTGCGAGTGGTCGGCGGTGACGATGATCAGGGTGTCGTCGGCCGACGTCAGTTCGTTGGCCACGCGCACCGCGTCGGACAGGGCCACGGTCTCGGTCAGCGCACGGTAGGCGTTGCCGCTGTGGTTGGCGTGGTCGATGCGCGCGCCTTCGATCATCAGCACGTAGCCTTCCTGGTGCTTGGCCAGGTTCTTGATGGCTGCCGCCGTCAGTTCGGCCAGGCTCGGCTCACCGCCCGGATCCTGCGGGCGCTCGTACTCGTAGCGCATGTGGTCCGGCTCGAACAGGCCAAGGATGGCCGGCGCATTCGCGGCGGCGGCCAGCTGCTTGCTGTTCCACACGTAGGCACCCTGCGGATGCGCCTGCTGCCATTCCTGCACCAGGCTGCGGCCGTCCAGGCGCTGGCCGACCTTGTCGTCGTACTCGGGATCGCGCTCTTCCACGGTGGTGAACTCACCACGACCACCGCCGAGGGCGACCAGCGGGCCACGGCCATAGCGCGAGGTGGACAACAGCTGCTGGGCGATGTCCTTGCAGCCGGCGGCCTTCGCGGCTTCGGTCAGGTCGGTGTCGTTTTCCCAGTTGCGCTCGGGCGAGTGCGCGTAGGTGGCGGCCGGAGTGGCATGGGTCAGGCGTGCGGTGGACACCACACCGGTGGCCAGGCCGGCGCTGTCGGCCAGCTGCAGCCAGGTCAGCAGGCCCTTGGACAGGCTGTCGGCGCAGTCGGTGCGGCTGCCGGCGCTGACGCCGATCGCGCCCATGTGGGTCTTCACGCCGGTGGTGATGGCGGTCATGGTGCCGGCCGAATCCGGGGTCTGCGAATCGGTGTTGTAGGTCTTGCTGAAGGCCGTGGCCGGGAAGCGCTCCCAGGACAGCAGGTTCTCTTCACCCGAGCCGCCCTTCTGCTGGCCTTCGTAGATGCGCGAGGCGGCCACCGTGGTCAGGCTCATGCCGTCGCCGAGGAACAGGATGACGTTCTTGGCCTTGCCGGACATCGCGCCGTTGGCGGCGGCCTGGGCGGCGCCGCTGCGGTACCACCACTGCGGGGTCTCGCCGGCCGGATGGGCAACGGGGTCGACGGCGACCTTCAGGCCGGCCGGGGCGGACGCGGGGGTGGTGCTGGCGCAGGCGCCCAGCAGCAGGGTGGTGGCGCAGGCGGCCAACAGGGAGACGGAACGGCGCATGGACGCTGGGATCTCACAAACTGTAACGGGACGTTCATTATGCCCGCCCTCGCAAGGCACGCCGATGACACACTGATTTGCCGGCCGGGCGGTCGTTCTGCGGGCCGCCTTGGGCTATCGTGCCAGCATCCCTTCCTTCCCCTCTGGATTGCCTATGAAGCTGGTCTCTGCCTGGCTGCGGATTCCATTCTGGCAGCGCGTGGTCGGTGGCTTCGTGCTCGGCGCGCTGGCCGGCTGGGCGCTCGGCCCGGCCGCGGAAACGTGGTTCGGCCCGCTCGGCGAGCTGTACGTCACCCTGATCAAGATGATCGCCGTGCCGCTGGTGTTCTTCGCGGTCATCAACGCAATCTCGTCGCTGCACGGCCAGAAGTCGGTCGCCGCGCTCAGTGGCCGCACCTTCCTGTGGTTCGTGATCACCGCCGCGTTGGCGGTGTGCGTCGGCCTTGGCGTGGGTACCGTGCTGCAGCCCGGCGCCGGTGGCCTGCAGCTGTCGATGGCCAGCAACTACGTGCCGCGCGAAGTGCCCAGCGTGGTGCAGGTGCTGCTGGACGTGGTGCCGGCCAATGTCTTCTACGCGCTGTCCGGCATCGGCACCAAGGTCAATGCGGCCGGTGAGACCGTGCTGGCTGCCGGTCGCGGCTCGATCCTGCCAGTGATCTTCTTCGCTGGCCTGGTCGGCTTTGCCATCGTCAAGCTGGGCGAGAAGGTGACCGAGGCGCGCAAGCTGGTCGGGCAGATGAGCGACATCATGATCCAGGTGACGCGCTTCGTGCTGGAAGTCACCCCGATCGGCACCTTCGGCCTGATTGCTGGCCTGGTCGGCAGCTACGGTTTCGAGAAGCTGCTGCCGCTGGGCCACTTCGTGCTGGCGCTGTACGTGGCCTGCGCACTGCACATCGTGGTGGTCTACAGCGCACTGCTGCTGGCGCACGGCCTGAACCCGTTGAAGTTCTTCCGTGGCGCGGCGCCGGGCATGCAGGTCGCCTTCGTCAGCTCGTCCAGCTTCGCCGCGATGCCGGTGGCGCTGCGCTCGATCACCCACAACCTGGGCGTGAACAAGGACTACGGTTCGTTCGCGGTGCCGCTGGGCGCCAGCATCAAGATGGATGGCTGCGGCGCGATCTATCCGGCGCTGTGCGCGGTGTTCATCGCGCAGTACAGCGGTGTGCCGCTGACCCCGGAACAGTACGTGGTGGTGCTGATCGCCTCGGTGCTGGGCAGCTTCGGTACGGCCGGCGTGCCCGGTACCGCGGTGATCATGGCCACGGTGGTGCTGAGCGCAGCCAACCTGCCGCTGGAGACCATCGGCTACCTGTATGCCATCGACCGCATCCTGGACATGATGCGCACGATGACGAACGTGACGGGCCAGATGCTGGTGCCGGTGATCGTGGCCAAGGAAACCGGCCTGCTTGACCAGGCGGTGTATGACAACCCGTCCAGCAACGTGGGCGTGGATGATCCCGACCCGACACCGCCACGCGGCTGAGGTTGCGTGGAGATGAAAAGCCCGCCCTGACCGGCGGGCTTTTTGTTTTGGAGCTGACTGGCGCGGTGCCGATCAGGGTAGGTCCCTGGTAGATCCACGCCATGCGTGGATGGCCGCAGTGCCGACCAACGGTCGGCACCCACTGGGGCAGGTGGCGCAGTGCCGGCCAAGGTCGGCACCCAGTGGGGGCGCAAACAAAAAAGCCGCTGCAGGGCAGCGGCTTTCTCGTGTGAGGCGGCGCGGTAGCGCCAACCGGTCAGATCAGAGATCGACCCGGCGGGCCTGCATGAACTTGTTGCCCCAGTAGCCGCTGAGCAGGGTGTCCACGCGGACGTCCTTGCCGGAGCTCGGTGCGTGCAGGAAGCGGCCATCGCCAACATAGATGCCGACGTGGTCGACGCGGCCCTTGCGGCCGAAGAACACCAGGTCACCGGCAGCCAGTGCGGTGCGGTCGTTGATCAGTTCGGCGTTGTCATCGTGCGCCATTTCGCGGGAGACGCGCGGCAGCTCGATACCCAGGGCCGAGCGGAACACGTAACCGACCAGGCCGCTGCAGTCGAAACCGCTGTCCGGGTTGCTGCCACCCCAACGGTACGGGGTGCCCAGCAGGGTCATCGCGCGGCGCAGCAGCGATTGCACCTTGCCGTTGTCGGCGGCGGTGCCGACAACGCTGCCATTGGCGGCGCTGCTGGTGTCGTAGTTGGCGAGCAGGCGGCTGAGATCACCGGCCACCACGGCCGAGCGGTCCATCAGCGGAATGGTGTCGTTGGCAGCCAGGTGCGGCAGCAGGGCGGCCAGCGTGGCGCTGGCGGCGGCATCGACGCGGCTGCGCTGCGGAGCGGCAGCCTCGGCCTTGGCGGCCGGTCGGGGGGTGCTCTCGGCCACCGGGGCCGGGGTCACATCGGAACGGTTCGGAGCAGTCTGCGACCAGGCCGGAAGGCTGGTCAGGCACAGTGCCAGGCCAAGCAACAGCGGGCGGGCACTACGTGAAGATACGGAAGTCTGGCCTTCGCTTTTCAGGTCGTCAGTCGTCACGCGTCGGTCACAGGAAAAAAACGATGGGGCATCATGCCCTGTAAAAGCGGCAATAAGTTAAAAATTCCGTTAGTAAATCGTTAGTTGCATGGTGATGTGCGTCACAATTTTGAACATATCGCCTGTTCATCTTAGCGAAGGACGCGTTTCGCCCCGGTGTAGTGGTCCTTCCAGTACGGACCGCTGAGCGAGTCCAGCCGGACCGTGCCACCGGTGCTCGGCGCGTGCACGAAGCGCCCTTCACCCACATAAATGCCGACATGGGTGACGCTGCCGCGGCTGCCGAAGAACACCAGGTCGCCGGTGGCCAGGCGCTGCGGGTCGATCTTCGGGCCCTGTACCGCCGCCAGGTCGCGCGAGGTGCGCGGCAGTTTCAGGTCCAGCATCTCGCGGTAGACGTAGGCCACCAGGCCGCTGCAGTCGAAGCCGGAGTCGGGGGTATTGCCGCCATAGCGATAGGGGGTGCCGACCAGGCTGATGGCGCGCATCAGCACCGAGTTGGCCGCCTCGGGATTGTCCGGCACGGTCTTCGGCCAGTTCGCGGTCGGCGGGGGCGGCGCGGGTCGGGTGGCCTTGCCGCCGCCGCAGGCGGTCATCAGCACGGGCAGGGCCAGCAGCAGGGCCGGGGCGAGGAGCCGGCGCAGGCCGGACGAAACTGGCGTGATGTGCATGATCTCCGGATAATGCGCCACCTTAGGATTGGCCGTCATGATGGCGGCGTCCCCGCCGGGCGACAACCCGCCCCAACCCGCCTGCCTCCGGCAGATCCAGACAGAGTTGCGCATGAAGATCGAAAAAGACCGCGTTGTCCGCTTCCACTACACCGTTTCCGAAGTCGGCCAGGAGCCGATCGAATCGTCCAAGGACCGCGGCGAGCCGCTGGCGATCCTGATCGGCCACGGCAACATCATCCCGGGCCTGGAAAACGCCATGATGGACAAGGAAGCCGGTGCGACCTTCAGCGTCGACGTCAACGCTGCCGATGCCTACGGCGAGCGCCGTGAGGGCCTGTCCCAGCGCGTGCCGAAGAAGCACTTCGGCAACACCAAGCTGGCTCCGGGCCAGCAGGTCGTGCTGCAGACCAACTTCGGCCCGCGTGCGGTGACCGTGCAGAAGGTCGGCATGAGCGTCGTCGACGTCGACCTGAACCATCCGATGGCCGGCAAGGACCTGCACTTCGACGTGGAAATCGTCGATGTGCGCGAAGCCGGCAAGGAAGAAATCGACCACGGCCACGTCCACGGCGACGGCGGTCACCAGCACTGATCGCAGCGCGATCGTGATGGCAGCAACGGCCCGCTTCGGCGGGCCGTTGCGTTTGTGGAACACGGCGCGGCCATCCATGGCGCGCAGGCCGGCGGCATAATGGCGGACCTGCCCGACGGACGCCCTGTGAACGCCGCTTCTCCTTCCCTGCAGCCGGTGGCTTCCGGCGAACGCATCGCCGTGCTTGACGTGCTGCGCGGTGCTGCGCTGCTGGGCATCCTGCTGATGAACATCGAGGCCTTCAGCGGGCCGCTGGACCTGGCGTTCACCGGCATCGACGTGCATTGGCAGGGCATCGACTACTGGGCCGATGCCTTTGTCTACGTGTTCGTGCAGGGCAAGTTCTTCACCCTGTTCTCGTTGCTGTTCGGTGCCGGCTTCGCGGTGATGGCGCAGCGCGCTGAGGCCGCCGGGCGCGACTTCACCCCGTTCTACCTGCGCCGCAGCGCTGGCTTGCTGCTGATCGGTCTGTGCCATGCACTGCTGGTCTGGTCCGGCGACATTCTGGTGATGTATGCACTGATCTCGTTGCCGCTGCTGGCCTGCCGCGAGGCGCCACGCAGCTGGCTGCCGTGGATGGGGCTGATGGTCTACCTCGGCGGTGTGGCGATGATGCTGCTGGTCGGCGCGATGGTGTCGATGGCTTCGGCCGAAGATGTGCAGGGCATGCTTGCCGAGGCGCAGCGGAGCATTGAGCTGCAGCGGCAGGTGTACGGGCAGGGCAGCTGGGCGCAGGCCAATGTGCAGCGCCTGAGTGAGTTCGGTACGTCGATGGGGGCGCTGCTGATCACCGGTCCGGAAGTGCTGGGCATGTTCCTGATCGGCAGCTGGTTCGCCGGCAGTGGCGCGCTGGCGGCGCCGGAGCGCTTCCCGCGGCTGTACGCGTCGCTGCGCTGGATCGCGTTGCCGCTGGGCCTGCTGGTCACGCTGCTGGGGGTTGCCTGGAAACCCTACCTGGCACCCGGTGCGTACAACCTGCCGGTGACGGCGGCGATGGGCCTGGTGACCATAGGCGGCCTGCCGATGTGCCTGGGCTATCTGGCGTGGATCGTGCACTGGCGCACGCGGCTGGCCTGGCTGGCGCCGGTGGGGCGCATGGCGCTGACCCATTACCTGGCGCAGTCGCTGGTCTGCACGCTGCTTTTCTATCACTACGGACTGGGATGGTTCGAGGTGATGCCGCGCAGCGTGCAGCTGCTGTTCGCACTACTGCTGTTCGCTGTGCAGGTGGGCATTTCGCACGCGTGGTTGCGCCGCTTCCGTTTCGGGCCGATGGAATGGCTGTGGCGTGCGATGACCTACCGGCAGTGGCCGCCGATGCGGCGCGGGGCCGGGCAGGGCTGATCGATGCAGGGCGCGCGCGAGGATGTGATCGTGGTCGGCGCCGGTGCCATTGGACTGGCCGTCGCGCTCGCGCTGCGCGCACAGGGCCGGCAGGTACGCGTGATCGACCATGGGCGTGTCGGCGGCGCGACCTCGCATGGCAACTGCGGCACCATCACCCCCAGCCACGCGCCGCCGCTGCCAGCGCCTGGCGTACCGTTGCGCGCGCTGCGCTGGATGCTCGATCCGCGTGCGCCGTTGTACGTGCGTATGCGACTGGACCCTGCATTGTGGCGCTGGCTGCTGCAGTTCAGCGCACGCTGCAATGCCCGCGACTGGCTGCAGGCCACGCGCGCCCGCGCTGCGCTGCTGAATGATTCCCGGCTGCGCCTGGCACAGTGGGTGCAGGTGCATGCGCTGGACTGCGAATTCGATACCCACGGTCTGGACTACGTGTTTGGCGATGCCCGCAATTTCGATCGCCACGCCGCTGAGTGTGAGGCACTGAACGCGCAGGGCATCGCCACGGCGCGCATCGATGGCGCCGACTATGCGCGCGACAATCCAGCTTTCCATGATCGCATTGCCGGCGCGATCCACTTCCCCGGCGATGCGCAGCTGCGTCCGGACCGCTACACCGCCGAACTGGCGCGCGTGCTGCGTGCACAGGGCGTGGTGATCGAAGAGCACTCGGACGTGCAGGATTTCAGCGCCCACGCGCAGGGTGTGCGCGTGCACGTCGGCGAACGCACGCTGCACGCACGCGAGCTGGTGCTGGCCACCGGGCCGTGGTCGCCGCGCTGGGCACGGCAGCTGGATCTGCGCGTACCGATCCAGCCCGGCAAAGGTTACTCGCTGACCTGGTCGCGACCGGTGCAGGTGCCGCAGCGCCCGGTGGTGCTGAAGGACCATTCCGTGTTCGTGATTGCCTGGCGCGAGGCGTTACGACTGGGCGGCACCATGGAATTCGCCGGTGCCGACCCGCAGCTGCGCACGGCCCGCCTGCAGGCCCTGCAGCAGGCCGCCGACCGCTACCTGCGCGCGCCACGCGGTGCGCAGCTCCAGGAGCAGTGGTGCGGGTGGCGCCCCATGAGCGTGGACGACGTGCCGTTGATCGGCCGCGCGCCCGCGCATCCTCACGTCTGGCTTGCAGCGGGGCATGGCATGCTCGGCATCAGCATGAGCGCCGGCACCGGCCAGCTGATCGCCGATCTCGTCTGCGGCCGCACGCCAGCGATCGATCCTGCCCCTTACCGACCCGAGCGATTCCGATGAGCACTGCATCCTATGATTACGACCTGATCGTCCTTGGCGGCGGCTCCGCCGGCCTGGCCGGCGCGATCCGCGCCGCGCAGCACGGCAAGCGCGTGGCCATGCTGGAGCCCGGTGAGCTGGGCGGGACCTGCGTCAATGTTGGCTGCGTGCCGAAGAAGGCGATGTGGCTGGCGGCCGACCTGCACGAGCGCATCGGCCTGGCCAGTGCGATGGGCTTCGATGTTCAGGCGCGCCCGGCGCTGTCGTGGAAGGAACTGGTGATCCATCGCCAGGCCTACATCAGCAACATCCACACCAGCTACCACAAACGCCTGGATGAGACCGGCGTGGTGCGCATTCCGGCGCGCGGCCATCTGCTCGATGCGCATACCGTGGCCTGCAGTGATGGCGTGCGTTACAGCGCCGAGCACATCCTGATCGCCACCGGCGCGCACCCGCTGCGTCCAGATATCCCCGGCGCGGAACTGGGCCTGGTCTCCGATGATTTCTTCGATCTGCGTGCGGCACCGGCCGAGGTGGCGATCATCGGTGGCGGTTACATCGCGGTGGAGCTGGCCGGCCTGCTGCAGGCACTGGGCAGCAAGGTGAGCCTGCTGGTGCGTGGCCAACGGCTGCTGGATCGCTTCGATTACGAGCTGACTGATCAGCTGGCCGAGAACCTGAAGCAGCAGGGTGTGCGCATCCATTTCGGCTATCGCCTGCGCGAACTGCAGCGCGATGGCGAACGGGTGCGTGCGTTCGGCCATGACGGCCCGCTCGACAGCGTGTTCGACGCGGTGTTCTTCGCCACCGGCCGCCGCGGCAACAGTCGTGATCTGGGCCTGGAAGCGCTCGGCATCGGCATTGGCGAACATCAGCAGGTGCAGGTGGACGAATGGCAGACCACCAGCGTGCCGAGCGTGCACGCGGTGGGTGACATCGCCGGCAAAGTCGGCCTGACTCCGGTGGCGGTGGCGGCGTCGCGGCGCCTGATGGATCGCCTGTTCGGTGGCCGCCCGCAGTCGAAGATGGATTACGAGAATGTGGCCAGCGTGGTGTTCTCGCACCCGCCGCTGGGTGCGGTGGGCATGAGCGAGGAAGAAGCGCGCGCGCGTTTCGACCAGGTGAGCGTTTACCACAGCCGTTTCCGACCGATGCTGCAGGCGCTGGCCAACGGTACACAGCGCAGCCTGTTCAAGATGGTCTGCGCCGGCCCGGAAGAACGCGTGGTGGGTATCCACCTGCTGGGCGAAGCGGCCGACGAGATCCTGCAGGGTTTCGCGGTGGCGGTGAAGATGGGCGCGACCAAGGCCCAGTTCGATGACACCGTGGCGATCCACCCGACCTCGGCCGAGGAAGTGGTGCTGATGCGCTGACCTGCGGTTGCTGCAGAGCCGAGCCCATGCTCGGCCGTCGCTCTTTGTAGAGTCGAGCCATGCTCGACTGCGGTGGAAAGACAGTCGAGCTTGGCTCGACTCTACAGGGCGGGCACCGGACGGCTCCGTGCGACAATGGCCGCCCCCGCGCTTTCCCCAGCCGCTCCGAGCGGCCCGCCGTCGTCCTGATGTCCAATCCCGCTTCCCGTATCGCCACCGCCTCCCCACGCATTGCGCTGGGGGGGATCGGCCTGGCCGCGATCGGCGCCATCGCTGCTTCCGGCAAGGCGATCATCGTCAAGCTCGGCCTGCGTCACGGCGTGGATGCCACCACGCTGCTTGCCCTGCGCATGCTGATGGCGCTGCCGCTGTTCGTTTTGATGGCGCTGTGGGCCGCGCGTCGGGCCGAACCACTGTCCTGGGCCGACCGAGCCCGTGTGCTGTGGCTGGGTTTCACCGGCTACTACCTGTCCAGCCTGCTCGACTTCCAGGGCCTGCAGTACATCAGCGTGACCCTGGAACGATTGATCCTGTACTTGAATCCGACCCTGGTGCTGCTGATCAACGTGCTGCTGGCGCGCCAGCGGCCGGGCCGATGGCAGATCGGCGCGCTGGTGCTGAGTTATCTGGGCGTGCTGCTGGCGTTCGGCCACGACCTGCAGCGTGAGGGCGGGCAGATCATCCTCGGCAGTCTGCTGGTGCTGGGCAGTGCACTCAGCTACGCGCTATACCTGTTCGGCAGCGGCCAGGTGGTCGCGCGCATCGGCGCGGTGCGTTTGACTGCCTATGCCAGTTGCGTGGCCAGCGTGCTGGTGCTGCTGCATTTCGCGGTGACCCATCCGCTGCCGTTGTTGTGGCAGGCACCGGCGCCGGTGCAGTGGTTGTCGCTGGTCAATGCCACCGTGTGCACGGTGCTGCCAGTGCTGGCGATCATGCTGGCGGTGCAGCGCGTGGGTTCGTCGCTGGCCGCGCAGGTCGGTATGCTGGGCCCTGTTTCCACCATCGTGATGAGCCTATGGCTGCTCGACGAACCGATGGGGCCGGCGCAGATCGCCGGCACCGTGCTGGTGCTGATCGGCGTTCTGCTGCTAACCCGCCTGCGGCGCTGACGCCTGAGCAGGCGCGCGCGCGCATCCTGGCGGTGATCCGCGCGATCCCGGCGGGGCAGGTGATGGGCTATGGGCAGGTGGCGCTGCGCGCGGGCCTGCCCGGGCGTGCGCGCCTGACCGCGCGCATCCTCGGCCAGAACGATGACCCGGACCTGCCCTGGCACCGCGTGCTGCGCTCGGATGGGCGCATCGCCATGGAAGAAGGGTCGGCCGGCTGGCGCGAGCAGTCGCAGCGGCTGCGTGCCGAGGGCGTGGTGGTCGAGAATGGCCGGGTGCGGATGCCAGCGACCGATCCGGCGGCAGCGCTGGATGCGGCCGTGTGGGGCCCGGGCTGAGCACCGCTGGCGACTGAACAGGCTACTCCTGCCGGTCGCCAACAAGACACGGTGCTGCGGCTATGATGGAGGCCGTTCCATGCCGGTGCTCCCATGTTCCCGCGACTGCCAACCGTCACCAAGGCCCTGCTGATCGCCAACGCGATCCTGTTCCTGCTGCAGCAGCCGTTCCTGCTCGGCATGCAGACCTTCGAGCCGTTCATGCTGCAGCCGTTGCAGCAGGGCTTCGATGCGTTCTCGCCGGGCGGCAATTTCCAGCCGTGGCAGCTGCTGACCTATGGCTTCCTGCATGGCAGCTTCGGCCATCTGTTCTTCAACATGCTGGCGGTCTTCATGTTCGGCGCGCCGCTGGAGCAGACCTGGGGCGAAAAGCGCTTCCTGCTGTACTACCTGGTGTGCGTGGCCGGTGCCGGTGTCTGCCAGCTGCTGGTGGGGACGCTGCTGGAAAACCCGGCCACGGTGCTGGGTGCTTCCGGCGGCGTGTTCGGCCTGCTGCTGGCCTACGGCATGCTGTTCCCCAACCAGCGGGTGATGCTGCTGTTCCCGCCGATCCCGATGAAGGCACGGACCTTCGTGATCCTGTTCGGTGTGGGCGAGCTGGTGCTGGGCATGACCGGCTGGCAGCCCGGCGTGGCCCACTTCGCGCACCTCGGTGGCATGCTGTTCGGCTGGTTGCTGATCCGCTACTGGCGCGGGCAGCCGCCGTTCAACAAGCGCCGCCCGCCTGGCCCGCCGAAGCGCCCCAACCATCTGCGCAGCGTCAAATGATCCGAAGGATCATTTGACGCTGTAGGTGCCGACCGTTGGTCGGCACGCCTTGTCCCACGCGGGTAGGTGCCAACCTAGGTTGGCACGCTTTGAATGGGATCATTTGACGCGGTAGGTGCCGACCGTTGGTCGGCACACCTCTACCCATCCTGCAGCACCACCTGCGCGGCATTGTGCCCGGGCGCACCGGTGACGCCACCACCGGGATGGGTGCCCGCACCGCACAGGTACAGACCGGGCAGGGCACCGCGATAGCCGGCCTGGCCGACCATCGGCCGTGCCGAGAACAACTGGTTGGCACTGAGCGCACCGTGGAAAATGTCGCCGCCGACCAGGCCGAAGGTGCGTTCCAGATCCAGCGGCGACAGCACCTGCCGACCGAGCACGCTGCCGGCAAAGCCGGGCGCATACCGTTCGACGGTGGCAATCATCAGGTCCGCCACAGTCTCGCGGTGATCATCCCAGTGACGCCCGTCGGGCAGTACCGGCGCCACGTGCTGGCAGAACAGGCTGGCCACATGCTGCCCGCGCGGCGCCAGTGAATCATCCAGCGTGCTCGGAATCAGCATCTCTACGATCGGTTCGCGCGACCAGCCTTCGCGGCGCGCATCCAGCCAGGCGCGGTCCATGTAGTCCAGGCTGGGGGCCATGATGATGCCGGCGCTGAGGTGATCGCCGGGGCCGGGCAGGGCACGGAAGTCCGGTAACCGCGACAGCGCCACGTTCATCCGGAAGGTGCCGGAACCGCAGCGCCAGTTCGTCATGCGTTCGCGTGTGGCAGCGGGTACCTGCGTCGGCTCCAGCAGCTGTTCGTACAGCAGCTTCGGATTGACGTTGGCCACCACCGCGCGTGCACGCAGGGTTTCGCCGTTGACCAGTTCCACCCCCACGGCGCGGCCTTGTTCGGTCAGTACCTGTTGCACACCGGCATCCACGCGCAGTTCGGCCCCGGCCTCGCGCGCCGCACTGGCGATGGCCTGGCTGATCGCGCCCATGCCGCCGATCGCGTGGCCCCACGCACCTTTTACGCCATTGCACTGGCCGAATACGTGGTGCAGCAGTACGTAGGCACTGCCCGCTGTATACGGGCTTGCGTAGTTGCCGACGATGCCATCAAAGCCGAACAGCGCCTTGATCGGCTCGCTCTCGAACCAGCGGTCCAGGTACTCCGCCGCCGACAGCGTGAACAGGTCCAGCAGTTCCTGCCGCAGTGGCGCATCCAGCGCCGCCAGTTCACGACCGAGACGGCCCATCTGCCACAGGGCGGGCAGGGCACGCCAACCGCCCGCTGCCCCCAGGTCCGGCGGCGCGCGCAGGGCCCATGCGCGCAGTACGTCGGCGAAGATTTCCAGGCGTGCCTCGTACGCGGGCAAGCGCTGCGCATCCCGCTCGGAGAACTTGGCCACCTCGGCCTGAGTGCGGCCAGGAGCCGACAACAGATAGCGGTCGTCGGGCAATGGCAGGAAGTTGTTGGCCGGGCGCGCGACGATGCGCAGCCCATGCGCATGCAGCTGCAGGTCGTCGATCACCTTCGGCTGCAGCAGCGAGACCGTGTACGAGGCGACCGAATTGCGGAAGCCGGGATGGAATTCCTCGGTGACCGCAGCGCCGCCAAGAACGCCGCGACGTTCCAGCACCAGCACCTTCTTTCCGGCACGTGCCAGATAGGCCGCGCAGACCAGGCCGTTGTGGCCACCGCCAACGATGATCGCATCCCAGGTCATCTGCACCTCGCGAAAAAGGGGACGGAGGGGATTAAGTCGCAATTCGCATGGGGTCACCGGCAATGGGGAAAAAACGACTTAATCCCCTCCGTCCCCTTTTTTGATCGCTGCTTCGATGGTGGCGATGTCGATCTTCTTCATCGGCATCATCGCGTTGAATGCGCGCTTGGCCAGTGCCTTGTCCTGGCTGGTCACCGCTTCGATGAGCATGCGCGGGCTGATCTGCCAGGAGATGCCCCAGCGGTCCTTGCACCAGCCGCATTGGCTCTCCTGGCCACCGTTGCCGACGATCGCATTCCACAGGCGGTCGGTCTCGGCCTGGTCCTCGGTCTGGATCTGGAAGGAAAACGCTTCGCTGTGCTTGAACGCGGTGCCGCCGTTGAGGCCGACGCAGGGGATGCCGCAGACCGTGAATTCGACGGTCAGTACGTTGCCTTCCTTGCCGTCCGGATAGTCACCGGGGGCGTGATGCACGGCGGTCACCGCGCTGTCGGGCAGGATACTGGCGTAGAAGGTGGCGGCCTCGAGCGCGCCGTTGTCATACCAGACACAGATCGTGTTCTTGTGCGCCATCAGCGTGGCTCCGCAGCGGGTGAGATGCCAGCGATAGCACGTCGACCGTTAATCCGGCATCCGCTGACACCGCGTGCGCGGAGGTGCCTCAGGGCGCTGGAGACGGCTGCAAGTGACTGAAAGATAAATGAAATATGTGCGGTATTCACTATTGTGTCGAAATTAGTCTTTAAAGATCAAATGGTTACATCCGTTCATCTGCCGTTGCATGTGTTTTATTGATGAAATTAAGATCGGGTTCAGTTGTCGTGAAGCCTTCGCTTCGCTGCAGCGGAATTGCCACAGACGCCTGATCTCACTGAATCAAGGAAACTTCATGACCAGCCGCACCAACGTTGCACGGTTGAAGCGCACCGCCCTCGCAGTCGTCCTGACCTCATTCATTGGCGCCGCCGCCGCGCAGAGCACCACCGGCTCGCTGTTCGGCAACGCCCCCGCCGGCACCACCATTGTCGTGCAGAGCGACACCGGCCTGACCCGCTCGGCGACGGTCGACAGCAGTGGCCGCTACAACCTCGGCTCGTTGCCGGTAGGCAAGTACACCATCACCCAGCAGCGCGATGGCCAGACCGTCGAGCGTCGCGAGAACGTGCTGCTGAGGGTGGGCGGTGGCACCGAGGTGTCGTTTGGGGGCGGCGCGGCCGGAGCGACCACGCTGGGTACGGTGAATGTCGTCGCCGCCAACGTGCCGAAGATCGACGTCAGCAACACTGTCTCCAAGTCGGTGATCACCTCCGAGCAACTCGACGTGCTGCCCCTGGGCCGTAGCGCCGAAGCCATTGCGTTGCTGGCGCCGGGTGTGGTGTCTGGTAGTGGATCCTTTACCAATGGTTCGCGGTCGGTGCTGTCGTTCGGTGGCTCCAGCGTTACCGAGAACGCCTACTACCTCAATGGCTTCAACGCCTCCAACCCGCTCAGCAACCTCGGAGGTGTCAGCCTTCCCTATGGCTCGATCGACCAGCAGGAAACCTACATGGGCGGCTACGGTGCCGGCTATGGTCGCTCCACCGGTGGCGTGATCAATCAGCTGGGCAAGCGCGGTACCAACGAATGGCATTTTGGTGTGCAGGCTACGTGGGCACCTGACTCGTTGGCCGCCTCCGCAGCGACGGTGATGTATCCGGACCGGGAGTTGCCTGCAGGCTATGCCTATACCAAGGACTCGCTACGTGGCAGCCTTTATCGCTACCGCAAGGACGATGCCGCGACTCGCACCACCTACAGCGGTTATGCCAGTGGCCCGTTGATCGAGGATCGCCTGTTCATCCATCTGGCCGCCGAGAAGGACCGTACGGAAGGCGTGTCGACGAACAGTGCGGCGGCTTCGCAACAGGTTCGCAACCACTACACGATCGACACGCCGAAGTTCTACGGCAAGATCGACTGGAACATCAACGACAGCAATACCCTTGAGTACACCCGTGTGCAGAACACCGATCGCACTGGTGGCTACTATCGGTCGTTCGAGTACGACGACCTGACCGAAGGCGATCGCACCGGTACCTTCCCGAACACCACGAAGGTCAAGGACGATTTCGATATTTTCAAGTACACCGGCTACCTGACTGATGACCTGACCCTCAGCGCGGTCTGGGGACGCAGCAAGCAGATCAACCTGGAATCCAACCCGGCCTCGTCCGGCATCCCCTATCTCAGTGCTCCGGGTAACCAGGACCCGGCCATCACGGGCGGGCGTCCGATCCGCAACAGCCAGCCTGAGCTCTATGAAAAGGCTGCAGATGCGGGCAGCAAGACTCGCGGCTTGCGACTGGATCTGCAGTATCGCATCGGTGACCACGAGCTGACCGGTGGTATCGACAACATGTATTACCAGGGGCACAACGAAGGCCAGAAGGTCACGGGCCCCGGCTATGCGTGGATCTATGGCCGTGTCGAACCCGGCGAATCGCCGAGCCCGCGCTTCGACATCGCGCCACCGCCGGGTGATGGCTACTTCGTGCAGAAGTACATCCTCTCGACGACCACCAGCATGTCAGTCAAGCAGAAGGCCTACTACCTGGAGGATCGCTGGCAAGTCACGCCGAACTGGTTGCTGACCATCGGCGTCCGCAACGACAAGTTCACCAACTACAACAGTGATGCCAAGCCTTATGTGGAGAGTGGCGATCAGTGGGCGCCGCGCCTTGGTGCAAGCTGGGACGTGTTCGGCGATTCGTCGCTGAAGTTGTTCGCCAACCTCGGCCGCTACTACCTGGCACTTCCGAACAGTGTGGCCATTCGTGGTGCTTCGGCATCGACCTTCACCCGCGAGTACTTTGCCTACAATGGCATTGATGAGAACGGTGTTCCGACGGGCCTCACCGCGCTTGGCCCGGGTCCGGTGTCGTCCAACAACGAGTACGGCCAGACCCCGGATCCGCTGTCGGTAGCTCCAACAGACCTGAAGTCGCAGTATCAGGACGAACTCATTCTTGGTTTCGAGAAGACGCTGGGTGAGCGCTGGAACTCCGGTGCTAAATTCACCTATCGCCGCCTGCAGTCAGCTATCGACGACACCTGTGACTCGGACCGCATCATCGACAAGCTGGACGCGATGGGCGTTGATTCAAGCGATCTGGTGATCCCAGGTTGCGTGATCTTCAATCCCGGCAAGACGAACACCATCATGCTCAAGCATGCGGATGGCTCGGGCTATACGCCTGTAAGGATGAGTTCGGCAGACTGGGGTTTCGGGAACAAGAAGGCCAAGCGCGATTACATTGCTGTGGATCTGTTCATCGAGCATCCGCTGAGTGACAAGTGGTATGGCCGCTTGGACTACACCTGGTCGCGCAACTTCGGCAACACCGAAGGCCAGGTGAAGTCGGACATCGGACAGGATGATGTTTCCAAGACTCAGGACTGGGATGCTGGGGCGTTGATGGAATACGCGGGCGGGTACCTCGCCAACGACCGGCGCCACCAGCTGAAGGGCTATGGTGCATACATGTTCAATGACGAGTGGTCGGCGTCGGCGACCCTGCGTGTCATGTCCGGAATGCCGAAGAGCTGCCTGGGCTACTACGGCACCGATGAAAGCGATCCTTTGGGTTACGATGCGGCGTATCACTATTGTGGTGGCACGCCGTCGCGCCCGGGTGACGCCGGCCGTACGCCATGGACCACGCGCGTGGATCTGGGTGTGATGTATCGCCCTGCGTTTGCCGATCACAAGTTGGCTTTCGGTCTGGATGTCTTCAATGTGCTCAATCAGCGTCGTGCCGTGCAGACCGATGCGGTATATGAGGATGCCCCCTACACCGTGTCGAACACCTATGGTATGGGCACGTTCTTCAGCGCACCGCGTTCGGTCCGTGTCAGTGCGTCCTACGACTTCTGATCGTAGTCACGTGTCGACCTCTCCATGAGATGAATTGGGCCCCGGCAATGCCGGGGTCTTTTTTTGGTTCTTCACCCAACTCCGGGGAAGGCGGCTCGGATTTTGAGGAAGAAATAGGCGTCGTCCCGGTATCCGTAGGCGACGCGCTTTATGACCTTTATCTTGTTGTTGATCCCCTCGACCAGATTCGTTCCGAGGGGCCACCGGCAATGAGCCAGAATGCCTGCCAGATAGGGCTGTAGGCGACGGACAAACGTTCGCAGGGGCTCCAGGCGGCTACGCAATGCGCGCTGTCGCCAGCTCTTCCACGCTTTTGCTGCCCAAGCCTGGCTACGGTAGCGCCAGAGCTGCTTCAAGTCGTCTTTCAGCACATAGGCCGTCAGTAGTACCTTGTTGGCAGCCAGCAGCTCCTTGAGCTTCACTCGTTGATCCGCCGGGACATTCTGCCGGTTGCGCAGCAAGAGCCAGCGAGAGGTCTTCACCACACGCCGAGCAGGTTTGTCCTGGCGCAGCCTGTTGGCTTCATCCACGCGGACCCTGTCGATGACCTCCCGGCCGTATTTGGCCACCACATGGAACAGGTCGTAGACCACTTCGGCATTTGGGCATTGGGCTTTCACTTCTAGGTCGAATGCCGAATTCATGTCCATGGCGACCACTTGGATACGTTCGCAGCCCTCCCGGCCCAACAGCTCGAAAAAGGGGCGAACATCCGCTCGGCTACGACCACGCCCAACCCATAGCACTCGTTTGCGGGACGGCTCTACTATCACCGTGGCGTAGCGATGGCCCTTCTGGATCGCGAATTCGTCCATTGCAAGAATACGGAATCCGGAGAGGTCCACCGGTCCCAACGTCTGCTGCAAGTGCCTGAAATCAAGCGCCTTGACGGTTTTCCAGTCCAGTCCGTGCCATCTGGCTGTGGCATGGATCGACGTGGTAGCACACATCTGTGCAACGCTCTTTGCGAGTCGTTGCGTGACCCGGCAGTGCCGATCCAGCCAGTCCAGATGCTCCAGCTTCGGCCCGCAACGAGGGCAGGCCACGCGCTGCCGCTGCACCTCCAGCTCGACCGGCTCATCGAAAACAGGCAGATCACGGATACGCCGGATCACATGGTCGTGGATGGAGGTAACCCACTTGGAACAGCCGCTGCAGCGGTGCCTGCGGCGTCCATCGGGAAGCAGCGAAAGTACCAGCCACGAGACCCCATGACGAACCTCGCGTCTCCAACCATCCAGGCGATACCCCGCCCAGTCCCCCAACAACGGCATACAATCCAGCTTGGCCACGGCCGGCCCCAGTTTGTAGTCTCGACAACCACAATCTAGCGGGTCGGCCGTGAGCCTCTCCCCTCAGATGGGAGAAGAACCCTTTTTTTGGGAGTGACTCGCATGACCCGACCTACCATAGGTAGACATCTACGGGGGGGGGGATGGTCCGGCAGCCGGCAGGCCAAGGACGCCCGATGCATTGCATCGGGCGTCTGCACATTAAGGCCCAGGTGGGGGCGCTCAGCGTTGTAGATCTCTACTGCCTCACCCACCATCTGGCGGGCCTGTCCCAGGTCCCGTGGGCGATGAAGCGTTCCGATAGCAGTCGTAGTCGCCGGTCATCGAGCAGGTCTGGCCATGCCGCGCATGGATCTTCTAGTAGTAGTCCGAGCAGTACTGGATGCCGCGATCAGAGTGATGGATCAGCTTCTGCTATGTCTTTCTTCCTTTCAATGTCATCTCCAGTGCCTGAGCTACCTGCTCTGTCTGCAGCGTTTCATGCACGTTCCAGACCACGATCTTGCGTGACCATGCATCCGTGACCAGGCTCAGTTATACGAATTTCCCCCGCGTCGGCAGATGGGTGATATCCGCTACCCATACCTGTCCGATACCGGTGGGTGTCACGCAACCTTCGTCCGGTTCGAGCAGGTTCGGATGCCTCCGGAAGCGATGATGGCTGTCGGTGGTCTTGCGATAAGCCGGATCTGTTGGCACCAACAGGCGTGGTTCTTGAAGCACCTCTGACAATCGGTCGCGCCCCAGGGTGATGCCCACCGCCTGTAGCTTCGGTTCGATCAAATGGTGCAGTTTGCGCGTAACGATCCGCACGCGTCACCTGCATGAGGAGGCGCTACAAGGGATGCACCAGCGCGCAACGCCAGAGGCCATGCGCAGGGATCGCTGCACGGTGGAGCACCCGTTTGCGGGCCTGAAGTACCGGATCTTTGGTCATCCGCGGCTACTGATGCGCGGTTTGGCCGGGGCAACAGCGGAAATGGCAATCGCAACCATTGTCTGGAACCTCAAGCGAGCCATGGCGATGCTGGGGGCGCAGGCAATGAGGCGGACGCTGCTCGCTTGACACCAAAACAAACAACGCCCCTGACGGGGCGTTGCTTGTATCGACCGGCTCGGCTGCTTGTTACACAGACTGTTTCGCCGGCCTTTTTCTGTTGTCGCTATGGCCGCACGATCAGCGCCAGACTTTGATCTGGTCGGCTTCGCTGCGCTGCATCGGCTGGCCGGCCTTGCAGCTGAAGGTGGCGCCGAAGGCCGGCAGGTTGGCCAGCGTGCCGTTGCTGCGCCACACGCCCGGTGCACGGATGTCGGCGGTCAGGCGGCGTACGGCCTCGTTCGGCGACAGCTGCTGTGCCCACAGCGCCGACCAGGCACGGAAGAAGCCCTGCTGCTGCGCCTGCTTGGCCTTTGGCTCCTGTGCGACGTAGGCCGCCCAGGCCAGTTCCAGGCCCGCGATGTCGGCCAGGTTCTCTTCCTGGGTGAGCGCACCGTTGACCTTGGCACCCTTCACGCCCGGGAAGTCGTAGGCGCCGTACTGCGCGGCGATGCGGTTGCCGAGCAGGGTCCAGGCGGTCTTGTCGGCCGGAGTCCACCAGCTGCGCAGTTCGCCCTTGGCGTCCACCAGTGCGCCCTTGGCATCGATGGCTCGGGTCAGTTCGTGGCCGACCAGGCCACCGAAGCTGCCGAACTTGTCGGCAGCGTCGGCCTTGGCGTTGAACACCGGGCCCTGCAGGATCGCGGCGGTGACGATCAGGCGGTTCTGGGCCAGATCGTAGGCCAGCGAAGGCTGCTGCGGCAGCACGTCCCAGCGACGGTCGGCGTTGCCCTTGCCGATGCGTTTCATTTCCTCGCGATGGCGCCAGGTCGAAGCAATCAGCATGTTGCCACCGAACGAACCGCGGCCCATCGGCTGCACGCTGTAGTCGAGGTCGCGCAGCGGGGTGCCGATCTCGATCTTCAGCGCAGCCAGCTTGGCCTGCGCTTCGGCCTTGGCTTCGGTGCTCATCCAGCTGCTGTTCTTGACCGCTTCGATCTGCACTTCGCGCACCTTGTCGACGATCCACGCCGCCTGGCGACGATCTTCGGCGGACAGGTAACGGGCAGCGTATTCGCGACCGACCATCGGGCCAGCGGCCACGTTGATCGCCTCCAGCACGTCTTCCCAGCGCTGCGGCGGCAGGGTCTCGCCACGCAGCACGCGGCCGCGGAATTCGAACTCGGCGTCGCGGTAGGCCTTGGACAGGTACGGCGCCATCGAGTCGCCCACTCGCCAGCGCAGGTAGGCCTTCCACTGGTCGGGCTTGAGCTTGGTGACCATGCCGTCGAGCTGCTTGAACAGGCCCGGGTCGGCCAGCGAGACCAGGTCGTCATCCACGCCCTGTGCCTTCAGGAAGGCATCCAGTTGCAGGTTGCGGTAGCGGCTGTTGAGCTCCTTGGTGGAGATCGGCGCGTAGTTGTTGAACGGGTTGTTGATGCCGGCCAGCGACTGCGCATTGCGCGCCAGCTCGGTTTCCAGCGCGATCACCGCCTGCGACTCGGCATCCAGCTTGGCGGCTGGGGTGCCGGTCAGCGCCAGGATCTGCTTGACGTAGTTGCGGTAGCGCCCCATCAGGGCCACGGTGTCGGCATCGGTACGGGTATAGAACGCCGGATCCGGCAGGCCCATGCCGCCCTGCATGAAGTAGCCGATGTGGCGGTCAAGTGCCTTCAGGTCGACGTCCGGGCCGAAGTTGAAGGCCACCGGGATGCCGACCTGGTGCAGCGCGGCGATCGAGGCCGGCACATCCTTGGCCTTCTTGATGGCGTTGATGCGGGTCAGCAGCGGGGCTATCGGGTTGGAGCCGTCTGCTTCCACGGCAGCTTCGTCCAGGCCACTGGCCCAGAAGTCACCCAGCAGCTTCTGCACGTTGCCCTGCGGCGCCTTCATCGCTGCGTCGAGCAGTTCACGCTGCTGCTGGCGGCTGCGGTCGACCAGCTGGCCCAGCGCGGTGGTGGCGCCGGTCTGCGGCACCGGGTTGGCCTTCAGCCAGCCTGCATTGGTGGCGTCGTAGAAGTCGCTGCACTGGGCACTGACAGCCGGGGCACGCGCGGCCTTTTTCTTGGCGGCGAAGGCATCGTGGGTCGGGACCAGAGTCGCCAGGCTGATGCCCAGGGCGATGGCAAGCGGACGGAAATTGGGCATGTGGAACGAATCCGTGATGGATTGAGGGCGCGCGCACTATAGCAAGCCGCGCATGGGCGCGGCATGCACGCATCACGGCGTATCCGCCGGGCATGGTCCGGCGCTACCGGGTGTGCGGCATCGACACCGCATGCACGCATCACGGTGGCTCCGCCATGCTGTGCGCCAACCAAGGTCGGCATCTACCAACGGCGTGGGCCTGCACAGGCGCAGCAGATCCACGCCATGCGTGGATGACGGGCGCCGCAAAAAACAAAGGCCCGGGAATTCCCGGGCCTCTGCAGGTCTACCATGGCATCAGCCAGGGCTTACCAGATCACCACCTGCTGCTCGCCGGCGCGGGCCATCGGCGAACCGGCCTTGCACTGGAAGGCCGCAGCAAAGGTCGGCAGGTTCGACGGCGCACCCATGGCTCGGAACTGCGCCGGCGCGTGCGGGTCAGTGGCCAGGCGGACCTTGGCGTTTTCCGGGGTGTACTTGGTGCGCCACACGGTGGCCCAGTTGAAGAAGAAGCGCTGGTCGCGGGTGAATCCATCGACCTTTGCATCTTCCTTGCCGGCGGAGGCCTTCTGCAGGGCGTCGTAGGCGGTAGCCAGGCCGCCCAGGTCGGCGATGTTCTCGCCCAGGGTCAGGTGACCGTTCACGGCCTGGCCGTCGACCTTGTACTGGTCGAACTGCTTGACCAGCTTGCCGGTCAAGCCTTCGAAGTTCTTCTTGTCAGCGGCAGTCCACCAGTCTTCCATGTTGCCGGTCGGCCCGAAGCGTGCACCCTGGTCGTCGTAACCGTGGGTCATTTCGTGGCCGATCACCGCACCGATGCCGCCATAGTTCAGTGCGTCGTCGGCCTTCGGATCGAAGAACGGAGGCTGCAGGATGGCGGCCGGGAACACGATCTCGTTCTGCAGCGGGTTGTAGTAGGCGTTGACCGTCTGCGGGGTCATGCCCCACTCGGTCTTGTCCACCGGCTTGCCGATCTTGGACAGGTTGAACTTGTAGTTGAACTCACTGGCCGCGCGCACATTGCCCAGGTAGCTGTCGCGCTGGGTCTGCAGGCCCGCCCAGTCACGCCACTTGTCCGGGTAACCGATCTTCGGGGTGAAGGTTTCCCACTTGGCGATGGCCTTGGCTTTGGTTTCATCGCTCATCCAGCTCAGGCCCTGGATGCGTTCCTTCAGCGAAGCGGCCAGGTTCTTCACCAGCTCTTCCATCTTCGCCTTGGCTTCCGGCGAGAAGGCAACCTTCACGTACAGCTGGCCGAAGGCTTCACCGGCGTCGTTCTCGATGGTGCCCAGCACGCGCTTCCAGCGCGGCTTCTGTTCCTTCTGGCCGTTGAGGGTCTTGCCGTAGAACTCGTAGTTCTCCTGAACGAAGGCATCGGCCAGGTAGGGCGAGGCGCTGTCCACGGTGTGGAAGCGCAGGTAGGCGCGCCACACCGACGGATCGGTATCGCCCAGCGCCTTGCTCACTTCCTCATGGAAGGCCGGCATGGCCAGCGAGAACTTCTCCGGCGCGGCTACGCCCTGCGACTTGAAGAACTCGGTCCAGCTGAAGTTCGGGGTCAGCTTGTCGGCGTCAGCCAGGGTGACCGGGTTGTAGTACAGCTCGACGTTGCGCGACAGCTCGACGCGCGACTTGGAGGCCTTGGCCAGGCGGGTCTCGAACTTGACCACGTCCTCGGCCTGCTTGGCAGCGTCGGCAGCGGCGACGCCGGACAGCTCCAGCACCTTGGCGACGTGTGCCTGGTAGGCCTTCAGCTTGTCGGCGTTCTTGGCATCGGTGTAGTAGGTGCTGTCCGGCAGGCCCAGGCCGCCCTGGCTGGCGTAGGCCAGGTTGACGGCCGAGTTCTTGAAGTCGGCTTCGGCGCCGAAGCCGAACAGGACGTTGTCACCCTTGGCCGCGCTGCTGCGCAGGTAGTCGGCGATGGCCGCCTTGTCCTGCAGGCCGTCGATCGCGGTCAGGTCGGCCTTCAGCGGCTCGATGCCCTGGGCATTGATCTTGGCTTCGTCCATGCCGGTGGCCCACAGGTCGCCGACGATCTTCTCGATATGGTTCGGGTTCTTGACCTGCGCGACCTGTTCAGCCAACTGGTGCTGTACGGCCACCGAACGCTCGTCGAGGATGGTGAACGCGCCCCAGCTGGTGCGGTCGCCCGGAATTTCATTGGCGGCCAGCCACTTGCTGTTCACGTAGTCGCCGAAGGCGCCACAGGCGTCCTTGCTGGCATCCAGATCGCTGGGCTGGAAGGCGTTGTAGGCCGGCAGCTTGCTCTCGTCCAGCGTGTAGTTGGTGGCTTCGGCCGCAGCCGGCGTGGAGGCGGTGGCATCCTTGGCCGGGGTTTCGTTCTTGCCGCAGCCGACCAGCGCGGCCGAAACGGCCAGGGTCAGCAGCACGATCTTGGGAGTACGGGTCACTTTGATGGCCTCCAGGCCGAGTGAGTCAGGGAAGGGCCGCGGGGACGGCCGTGGGCCGAACAATACGCCGCCGGCCTGCCCCGCAAGGGTGTCGAAGGTCATGGCCGGGCGCAAGGGGGGGCTTCGCGGGCACAAAAAAGCAGACCCGGCAAAAGCCGGGTCTGCGGGTGTCCAAGTCCGGATGGATCAGAACTTGTAGGTGATACCCATATACATGTAGCGACCGATGCTGTCGTACAACGCCGCACCCGCGTCCGCACCGAAGTAGTTCACCGGCGGATCCTTGTCGAACACGTTGTCCACGCCCAGGTAGACGTCGATGCCCGAACCGGGGAACTTATAGCCAACCTGCATGTTGTGGTACAGGTACGACGGGTTGCGGATCGGGCTCTGCGAACCCGGGTTGGAGTTGTAGCTGTCCGGGGTCACGCGCAGGTTGCCGTCAACGTAGGTCATGTCCCACGAAGCGCGCCAGTCGCCACGCTTGTAGCTGGCGCTGAACTGACCGCGCCAGCGCGGGTCGGTGTAGTAGGTGACGTACTCGGTGAACTCGTCCGGGAAGGACTGGAAGGCCCATTCGCGCGACTGGATCAAGCGGGTACCAACAACTCGCAGGGTGGTGAAGCCACCCAGCAGGTCGAAGCGGTAGTCCATTTCCAGATCGACGCCGACGCGACGGGACTTGGCCAGGTTCTCGGAAATCGCGGTCCAGTTGTAGATGCTGTATTCCGGGAACGGGGTACCGGTGGGCGAGGTGTAGCCGCCAACCGGAGCACGCTTGATCGAGTTGCAGAACGAGTTGTTCTGCACGCCGCCGGGGGAGTCCACGCAACGGGTTGCGAGGGTCTGTGCGGTGACTGCGCCGATCGCATCAGTGAGGGTGATGCGCCAGTAGTCCATCGACATGCCGAAGCCCGGCAGGAATTCGGGCTGCCACACGAAGCCGAACGACAGGGTCTTGGCTTCCTCGGCCTTCAGGTTCGGATTGCCGCCGCTGACACCGGGACGGGTCGCGGTGTAGGTATCCACCCAGTTGTTCGGAATGCCGAGTGCGGCGCAGTTGGCGGCGCGCAGGGCCGGGTCCTTTGCGGTGGCCGGGCGGTTGCTGTTGGTTGACAGCGTGTTGCACGGGTCATTGATGGTGGCGAAGTTCTGCGACTGCGGGTTGTACAGCTCGCCGATGCTCGGAGCACGCACCGCGCTGGCATAGGAGCCGCGGACGCGCAGCGAGCTCAACACTTCCCAATCCAGACCGACGTTCCAGGTCTTGGTGTCGCCGACGGAGCTGTAGTCCGACCAGCGGCCGGCGAGATCCAGGTTCAAGCGGCGGATCAGCGGCAGGTCGGCCAACAGCGGGACGGTGGTTTCGGCGAAGACTTCACGCACACTGTATTCGCCACCGCGGCTCGGGATCGCGTTGAGGAAGGTCAGGCCCAGTGCCGACAGCGCGTCGGTGTTTTCCTGGCTCTGCTCCTTGCGGTACTCCACGCCACCCGCGAAGCCGACGTCACCCGCCGGCAGCGAGAACAGGGAGCTGTTCGCCACCGAGGCGCTGAACACCTGCTGCTTCAGCTTCGACTGGTTCAGCGAAGATGTGTTGAACCATGCTGCAGCGTCAGCCGGGATGGCACCGTTGCCGAACACGCTGAACGGGACGCAGCCTGCGATCAGAGCCTGGTTGTAGCGCTGCCCGGTGTTCGGGTTGATCGCATTGGGGTCCAGCGACGCGCGGCAGACCAGCTTGCCGCTGGCATCGCGCGCAACGTCCATGCCAGCGTGCCAGCGCTCGGTGATGCGGTTGTTCAGGTTGACGCGGTCGATGGTGGTCTGGCCGAAGTTGGCCGACGTTTCATACGTCCAGCTTTCGCCCAGATTGCCTTCCAGGCCGAACACCACGCGGCTGGTCTGGCGTTCGATCTTCTCGCCACGACGGCCAGCGTCGACGTTGAAGCGATTCATCACCAGATTGCTTTCAGCTACGTTCGGGTCGCGCGACACGGCACGGACGGTGCTGGTGCCATCGCGGTTCTGCACGCGCACGGTGCGCGCATCGAGAATGGCGCCCAGCTCGTTGGAAATGTAGGCATTGTCGCGACGCAGGCGCAGGCCGGTGTCGAAGGCCGGCTGACCGAAGAACTCCGACTCGGTCTTGGTGTACTTGCCTTCGAAGAAGAAGCGATGATCATCATTCAGATCGAAATTGACGATCGTATTGAAGCTGAAGCGATCAAACGACGGCTGCAGGTCGGCCACTGCATTGAGGTCGGTGAAGTCGCAGTCCACGCAGCTGCTCGCGCTGACGATGGTGCCATCGTAGCGATTGCGACGGAACGAGCCGTCATTGTTGAACAGGTAGCGGGTGGCTGGATTGAAGGCAATGGTGCGGGTGCCAGTCGGCGAGATGGTGATCTGGCCGAGGTCCATGGTGCCGCCGTAGGACGTGGAGTGGTTGCCACCCGGACGGCTCAGCACGGTCTGCGGATTGCTTTCGCTCGGCGGACGCGTCGGATCGAAGTTGGGATTCGGCACAGAGACTTCATAACGACGGCCGATCTCGCGGTCACCACGGCCAAAGCGGCCCTGGGTGCTGTACTCCATTGCGATCGCCGCGTTACCGCGGCCGTCAGCGAACGGCTTGCCTGCCGAGAAACTGGCAAAACGGCGATCGAAGCTGCCCTCGTCGGCCTTGCCGGTCTGGCCACGGAACTCGTAGCCATCGAATGACTTCTTCATGATGAAGTTGACCACACCCGCAACTGCGTCGGCGCCGTACACGGCCGAGGCACCGCCGGTGATCACTTCCACGCGCTCGATCCACTCCACCGGAATGGTGTTGACGTCAACGGAGGTGGAGCCCGGGCTGGCACCGACATGGCGGCGGCCATTGACCAGCACCAGGGTGCGCGACGGGCCCATGCCGCGCAGATCCATCAGACCCAGGCCAGCAGTGCCGATGAAGCGGGTCGAGTTGCCGAGTGAGTAGCTCGGGGTCAGCTGCGGCATCTTGTTCATCAGGTCGCCGATGTTCGACGCACCTGTGGTGCGGATTTCTTCGGCGGTGATGGCCGTGACCGGCGAGGGGGTCACGAAGCCGGTACGCGCGATGCGCGAGCCGGTCACGGTGACCTTGTCAAGGTCCACAGGGTTGGTGCCAGCTTCCTGCGCCATGGCGGGCATCGAGGCGGCTGCAAGCAGACCTGCCACCAGGGCGGCAGTCAGTGGGTGACGGCTGGGTGAGCGGTACAGAGACATCGTGGTGAATCCCCCTAAGGAAAAGAGAGTGCTCGCTATCCGTGCATTTGTTATGCGTGTGTTCAGCAGTCATCCTGACGTTGATCGAACCTAACACGACCTTAACGGGAATTGCATGATTTCATCACGGGGTGTCTCATTTTGTTCTCAGAACTTGAACATAATTGCAGCAAATACAGTCACTTGGTCTCATTTGTTTCTTCTTTGTTGAATTGCCACGCGCCAATGCTGAATGTGGTGTTAGCGGCCACTTTGCGCAATTTGTCCGTTGGGGCGGTGCACGGTGGACGCCGCGGCATGGGGGGGGGCTAGGTGGAGTCCTGCTCCCACGAGGAGGAGGGGGGCCGGTCGCGGGGAATTCGCGAACGAAAAAGGGCGGCCGAAGCCGCCCTTTCCGTGGATTCACTACGGGATCAGAACTTGTAGGACACGCGCGCGAAGAACGTCCGGCCGTACCAGTCGTACTGCGAGGCGTAGATCGGCACGTTGCCGTAGCGATCACCGGCACCGGCCGAGATCAGGTCCGGAGCCTTGTCGAACAGGTTGCGCACGCCGACCATGATGTTCCAGTCATCCATGTCGTAACCCACCGAGACACTGTGGCGGAACTGCCAGCTGGCCTTGATGTCGCGGGTGGCGTTCTGGTACACGGAATAGGTGAAGTTCGGGCTCAGGTCCTTGTTCTGCGTGCTGCTGACGTAGGTTCCCTGCCAGTTGAACGTCCAATCGCCGCGTTCCAGGCTGACGCTGGCCAGGCCAACGGTCTTCGGACGGCCGATGTAGCCGACCTGGTCGGAGGTGCTGATTCCACTTTCAGCAGCCGAATCGAACAACTGATAGGTGTCCTCCAGGGTATAGGTCACCTGTGCTTCAGCGGAAAGCTTGCCGAACGCGAAGTCGTTGTCGTAATTGATCTGCAGGTCGTAGCCGCGGGCGCGCTCGCGGTTGATGTTGATGTACTTGTTGTAGATCGTGGTGATGTTGTTCGGCGACGTTGGATCCGTGGGGCTGTTGCGGACCAGCTGGCTGCAGAACGCGTTCGGGAAGACCGCCGAGCCGTAGCAGCCGGCGACGATGTCATATTCGTCAAGCTGGGTGATTTCGCCGCGTACGTCGTAATCGAAATAGTCCAGTGCGACGTTGAGGTTGGCAAAGGTCGGGCTCCAGACCAGGCCCAGAGTCTTGGCCTTGGAGGTCTCCGGCGTCCCCGAAGCAAAAAAAGGCCCCGCCGAAGCGGGGCTTGGTCCAGACACGAAGTCCGGAAAACGACGGGATCAGAAGTTGTACTTGACCTGGGCCGAGATCTGGCGGCCGTAGACGCTGTAGAAGCCGTCATTGAACGGGGTCGATTCGTTGCCCGGGTAGTTGTAGCGCTGGCCTTCCGGCAGCTTGTTGAACACGTTGTTGACCATCAGCGACAGGACCAGATCTTCCTGTGCCTGGTAGTTCATGCTCAGGTTGTACGTGGTGTACGAACCCCACTTGCCGGCCTTGGCGCCGGAGGAGTGGACGTAGCCGTAGCTGCGGCCGGTGTAGGCCAGGTAGTTCGGGGTGCTGCCGACGTAGTTGGCGTACACGGTGGTGGTGAACTTGGCGATGTTCCAGGCCACCGACAGATCGCCGCGGACCTTGGCGAAGTTGTCGTAGTACCACATGTTGTACGGATCGCTCAGCAGATCCAGCTTGGCGGCACCCGGCATCGGCTGCACTTCACGCTTCAGCATGTTGGTGTAGTTGCCGGAGAACATCAGCGAGCCGAAGCGGCCGATATCCTGCTGGTACTTGGCCGCCACGGTCACCGCTTCCAGGTTCTGGCTGGCAACGTTGAGCTTCGGCGTGTACACGCGCTCCAGATTGCCGCCCTTGTCACGGGATACCCAGGTGGTCACGTCACCGCAGCTGGCCGAGGTGTTGTTCGGCAGGCCGTTGTGGCACTGGTACTCGGCCAGCAGCAGCTGGTCGCTGCTGAGGGTCTTGACCTCGTTCTTGATCTTCCAGTTGTAGTAGTCGGCCGACAGCGAGAAGTTGCTGACCGGGGCCCACACCACGCCTGCGCTCCAGACGTCGGCGGTGATCGGCTTCAGGTCCGGGTTGCCGGACTTTTCGCTGTACACCGAGGTGTTCTTGTAGAACGAGCAGGCCTCGTCACGCAGGCCGTAGCCCAGCTGGCTGCAGCGGTAGTAGTCGTTCTGGCCGGACGAGTACGAACCGCTCATGCCCTGGAAGGCATCGGACAGGGTCGGCGCGCGGAAGGCGGTACCGTACTTGCCGCGCAGCAGCAGGCTTTCGATCGGACGGAATTCCAGACCGATGCTGTAGGTGGCCTTGTCGACGGTCTTGTCGGCGATCTTGAAGGCGTCATAGCGGCCCGACGCGCTGACGGTCAGCTTGTCGTGCAGCGGCATGCGCAGCTCGCTGGTGACCGCGTAGTTGCTGCGGTGGCCGGCGCCGGCGACGGCAGTGGTGCCCCACACGTTGCCCTTGACGAACGCCTGGTCCGGCGAGTAGTCCCAACCTTCGCTGCCACCTTCCAGCACAACGGCCAGGCCGGCGTCACCGCCCGGCAGGCTGAACAGCGAGCCGTTGGTCACCTGCACGCGGCCCAGGTTCTGCCAGGTCTTGCTGCGGTGGGTGCCGTAGCCGGTGAAGCTGGCGAACTGGTCCGGGGTGATCGGCGAGTAGAAGGCCGCGTAGTCCGGGTTGTAGATGTCGAAGCCATCAGCGGTGGTGCCCAGCGAGGTGCCCAGCACGTTGTCGACGAAGAAGCCATCGATCTTGTCCTTCCAGCGCACGAAGCGGTTCTGGTCCAGGCGGTACTCACCACGGGTGAAGCTGGCGCTGTAGTCCCAGTCGCCGACCATGCCCTTGCCGCCCAGGGTGACCTGGTAGGCACGGCTTTCGTCGGAGTTCATGATGTTGTTGTAGTGGCCCGGGCCGATTTCTTCCGGCGCGAAGGCGCGCTGCAGGTTCACGACCTTGCCCAGGCCCTGGTCGTAGAAGCTGCCCAGGCTCGACTTGGTGCCCCACCACAGGGCGCTGGAGCCGGAGGTGAACTCGGTCTTTTCCTTGCTGTACAGCACATCGGCGAACAGCTGGAAGTTGTCGTTCACGTCGAAGGTCATCGACGAGTAGAACTGGCCGCTGTTCTTGCCGTTCTTCAGGGTCTTGTAGCCGGCGCTGTACACCGAACCGCAGGACTCGCCCGACGGGCGCTGGCCGACCACAGTGGTGCCGTCATACAGTCCAGCGACGTTCGCGCAACGGCTCGGGTCCATCATCAGCAGCTTGTTGTCAGCGTTGGTGATGACGGCGAAGTCGTTCGACGGAACCTGGGCGGTGTAGCCGACCGGGTTGTTCTGGCGGGTGATGTCGCGCTGGTAGCCCCAGATCGGGCTGCCGTTCTCGATCTGCACGTTGAACAGTGCATGGAAGCGGTCGTCGAAGGCGTTGATGCCCTTGGCGGCGCTGAAGCGGATGTTGCTGCCACCGCCTTCGGTGTAGGTGCCGCCACGGAGGGTCATGGTGCCGCCGTCCATGCGCTCCTTCAGGATGATGTTGACCACACCGGCGATTGCGTCCGAGCCGTACAGCGAGGACTGGCCGCCCGGCAGCACTTCGATGCGCTCGACGATGTCGATCGGAATGCCGCTGATGTTGTTGAAGGTTTCGCTGCCGTTGTACAGCGCCGGATACGAGAGCATCGGGCGGCCGTTGATCAGGTACTTGGTGTAGCCCGGGTTCAGGCCGAACATGCCGGCAGCTTCGGCGCCCTGGGTGAACGAACCCGAGGTCTGGCCACCCTGCAGGCCGCCGGTGGTCAGCGACGACTGCTGCAGCACTTCAGCAACACTGCTGAAGCCGCGGGTCTGGATGTCTTGGGCGGTGATGGACATCACCGGGGTCTGGGTTTCAACCTGGGTCTGCGGGATCAGCGAACCGGTGACGGTGATCTTGTCCAGGTTGGTCGCCTTGTCCTGGGCCATTGCCGGGGCGGCGGCCATCAGAGCGGAAATCAGGGCGACGGCGAGCGTGTTGCGACGTGCGGTGTTGCTTACGTAGTTCATGTAGTTCCATTGGAGAGCAAAAACAAAAACGGCACTGCGCATGCGCCATCGCGCGGGCTGGAAATGCCAGCTCCGCAGCCCAAAACAGTGCGGGTCGAACGTAACATGAACTTAACAATCTGTGCACGAATCTGTAGCAATCCTGAATTTCAGTCAGGTTACGTCCAGCTTGTATGATGCTCGGTTATTCCCCCTGACCCCGCCGGTGCTCGTTGTGAACAGTTCTCCCCGCCGTCCCCATGCAAGCCAGGTCCAGAAGGGACTTACGCCGCATGCCCGCATCCGCAACGTGATCGCGGTTGGTTCGGGCAAGGGCGGCGTCGGCAAGTCGACCACTGCGGTCAATCTGGCCGTGGCCCTGCAGCAGCTCGGCGCACGCGTGGGCGTGCTTGATGCGGACATCTACGGGCCGAGCGTGCCGGCCATGCTGGGCCTGTCCGGTCGCCCGGAAAGCCCCGACAACAAGAGCATCGAGCCGCTGCGTGCGTTCGGCGTGGACACCATGTCGATCGGCTACCTGATCGAAGAAGACACGCCGATGATCTGGCGTGGACCGATGGCCACCTCGGCGATGACCCAGCTGTTCAATGACACCCTGTGGGATGACCTGGACTACCTGCTGATCGACCTGCCGCCGGGCACCGGTGACATCCAGCTGACCCTGACCCAGAAGATCCCGCTGGCCGGCGCGGTGATCGTCACCACCCCGCAGGACATTGCCACGCTGGACGCGAAGAAGGCGCTGAAGATGTTCGAGAAGGTCGAGGTGCCGGTGCTCGGCATCGTCGAGAACATGGCGGTGCATACCTGCAGCAGCTGCGGGCATGTCGAGCACCTGTTCGGCGAGGGCGGCGGCGAGCGCATGGCCGCGCAGTACGGCGTGCCGTTGCTGGGTTCGTTGCCGCTGCAGATCGGCATCCGCGAGCAGGGCGATACCGGTACCCCGATCACCGTGGCCCAGCCGGATTCGGTCCCGGCCCAGGCCTACCGCCATGCCGCCCAGCGCCTGATCGAGGAGGTTGGCAAGCGTCCGCGTGCCTCGATCCCGATCCTGTCGTCGCTGCTGTAAGTGCCAGGGCAGGGGCCGCCGGCGACGCCCGGCCCCCTGCTAGAATCCTCGCGCCCCCTCGTACCCCAGGACAAAGCATGAGCATCAAGAGTGACCGTTGGATCCGCCGCATGTCCGAGCAGCACGGCATGATCGAGCCGTTCGAGGCCGGGCAGGTCAAGCAGGCCAACGGCGAGCGCATCGTCAGCTATGGCACCTCCAGCTACGGCTACGACGTGCGCTGCTCGCGCGAGTTCAAGGTGTTCACCAACATCAACTCGACCATCGTCGATCCCAAGCACTTCGATCCGGGCAGCTTCGTGGATATCGTCGGCGATGAATGCATCATCCCGCCGAACAGCTTCGCGCTGGCGCGCACCGTGGAGTACTTCCGCATCCCGCGCGACACCCTGGTGGTGTGCCTGGGCAAGAGCACCTACGCGCGCTGCGGCATCATCGTCAACGTGACCCCGCTGGAGCCGGAGTGGGAAGGCCACGTCACCCTGGAATTCAGCAACACCACGCCGCTGCCAGCGCGCATCTACGCCAATGAAGGCGTGGCGCAGATGCTGTTCTTCCAGGCGGCCGCCGATGACATCTGCGAGACGTCGTACCGCGATCGTGGTGGCAAGTACCAGGGCCAGACCGGCGTGACCCTGCCGCGGACCTGAGCGGCGCGCCATCGAATGACGAAAACGCCGGGCATGCCCGGCGTTTTCGTGGGTGCGGCCACACGCTGCGCTCGCCGGGCATGGCCCGGCGCCAGCTTATTTCCCGCGACCGAACAGCATCGCGATGCCCACGCCCACCAGTGCCACCGGCCACCAGGTCAACAGCAGCTTGGACAGGTTCAGGTGCGTCCAGCCGAGGTTGCTGGCGAGCATGAACAGGCCGATCAGGATCAGCAGGACGGCGGCAACGAGGTTGAATCGCATCGGGTCGGCAAACGCTCAGGACTGGGCTGGATATCCTAGCCGTTCCTTCCAGTAGGCGACATGCTGGTCCAGCGCACCCGGCTCGTAGCGGTGCGCGGGGCCGCTGCCCCAGACCGGGCCCGGCCACGCGGGGTCGCCGTCATGGCGGCCGATCACATGGAAATGCAGCTGGCGCACGATATTGCCCAGCGCACCGATATTGATCTTCTCCACCCCGTCGGCGCCCTTCAGGGCCTTGCAGGCGCGGTTGAGCTCGGTGCGCAGCTTGTCCTGCTGCTCGCCGTCCAGCTCGATCCACTCGGTCACCCCGGCCAGGCGCGGTACCAGCACCAGCCAGGGGAATCGTTCGTCGTTCATCAGCCGCACTTGCGACAACGGTCCTTCCGCCACCAGCACGCTATCGGTGGCCAGGCGTGAATCGAGTTCGAATTCGCTCATCCAAGATGCTCCGAGAAGAAGTCCAGGGTGCGTTGCAGCGCCAGGGTGGCGCTGTCTGGATCATACGCATGTCCGACCTCGCGGTTGAAGGCGTGGTCGGCCGGATAGACGAAGGTGGCCATCTGCGGCAGCTTCTCGCGATGGGCCTGCACGGCCTCCGGCGGGATGCTCTTGTCCTGGGCACCGAAGTGGAAGATCACCGGGGCCTTGGGTGTCTCATCCAGGAACTGGACGTTGCGCGCACCGTAGTAGCTGACCGATGGCAGGCCCAGGCGCAGGGCCGACAGCATCGCCACCGTGCCGCCCCAGCAGTAGCCCACCGTGCCGACCTTGCCGTAGGGGGCCAGCCGGGTCGCCGCGGCACGGACCACCTCCAGCGCCTTTTCCATGCCCAGTGCGCTGACCCGTTCCAGGCCCTGCTTCACGCCGTCGGCGTCATAGGGCAGGGCATCCGGATCGGCTTCTGTGCCTTCAATCAGGTCGAAAAAGGACGGCGCCAGCACCGCATAGCCTTCGGCCGCGAAGCGCTCGGCCACGCCGCGGATGTGCGGGTTGGCGCCGAAAATTTCCTGCACCACCACCAGCCCGCCACGCGGGGTGCCCTCCGGCAGGGCGTGCCAGGCCCGTACCGGGCCGTAATGCGTATCCAGGGTGATCCACTCGGCCATCGTTTCCATCTCGTTGCGGGGAACAGAACCGCATTGTCGGCGCTGCGTGGGTTAGCGCGGTGTCAGCGGCTGTGCGTGATCGGGCGGCTGGCCATTCAGAGCGCGGCCGCCAACCCCGGTATACTGGCGCCCTTTCAGGCCCCGGCCCCCAGGAACCCCTGCCACGACGGCAGGGGCCCAGGCCCCCAGAGTCCCGCGATTCCATGTCCCAGCTGAACCCCAAAGTCGGCTTCGTCAGCCTTGGCTGCCCGAAGGCCCTTGTCGATTCCGAACGCATCCTTACCCAGCTCCGCTCGGAAGGCTACGACATCGTGCCGTCCTACGATTCGGCCGACGTGGTGGTGGTCAATACCTGCGGCTTCATCGATTCGGCGGTGACCGAGTCGCTGGACGCGATCGGCGAGGCGATGAACCAGAACGGCAAGGTCATCGTCACCGGCTGCCTGGGCAAGCGCCCGGAGCAGATCCGCCAGGCGTACCCCAACGTGCTGGCGGTGTCCGGCCCGCAGGACTACCAGAGCGTGATGGAAGCGGTGCACGAAGCGCTGCCGCCCAAGCACGACCCGTTCGTGGACCTGGTGCCCGACTACGGCATCAAGCTGACCCCGCGTCACTATGCCTACCTGAAGATTTCCGAGGGCTGCAACCACAAGTGCAGCTTCTGCATCATTCCATCGATGCGCGGCAAGCTGGTCTCGCGCCCGGTCGATGAGGTGCTGCGCGAGGCCGAACGCCTGGTGCGTGGCGGCGTGCGCGAATTGCTGGTGGTGTCGCAGGACACCTCGGCCTACGGCGTGGACGTGAAGTACGCCGAGAAGATGTGGCGCAACAAGGCCTACCAGACCCGTCTGAAGGCATTGTGCGAAGGCCTGTCCGAGCTGGATGCGTGGGTGCGCATGCACTACGTCTACCCGTACCCGCACGTGGACGAGGTGGTACCGCTGATGGCCGAGAACCGCATCCTGCCGTACCTGGACATCCCGTTCCAGCACGCCAGCCCGCGCATCCTGCGCCTGATGAAGCGCCCCGGTGCGGTCGAGAAGACCCTGGAGCGCGTGCAGAACTGGCGCCGTATCGCGCCGGACATCACCGTGCGTTCCACCTTCATCGTCGGCTTCCCCGGCGAGACCGAGGCCGAATTTGAAGAGCTGCTGTCGTTCCTCGACGAAGCGCAGCTGGACCGCGTCGGCGCGTTCGCCTATTCGCCGGTCGAGGGTGCCACCGCCAACGACCTGCCGGATGCGGTTCCGGAGGAAGTGAAGCAGGAGCGCCTGGCCCGTTTCATGGAAAAGCAGGCGCAGATTTCCGCTGCGCGCCTGGAGGCCAAGATCGGCACCGTGCAGCAGTGCCTGGTCGACGCCATCGAAGGCGATATCGCGGTGGCCCGTTCCAAGGCCGATGCCCCGGAGATCGATGGCCTGGTGCACATCCAGAATGCCGACCAGGTGCCGTTGCGCGTGGGTGAGTTTGTCGACGTGGACATCACCGAGAGCGACGAGCACGACCTGTACGGTGACGCGCTGCCGGCCGCCACCCGCCCGGCATTCGATCTCAAGATGCTGTGACCGCGGCGACGACCGCCGCCGGTGACGGCAGCGGCGTCCGCCGTTTCGTGCCGCCGCCGCG
This sequence comes from Stenotrophomonas sp. INTA L402-1, assembly GCF_059295135.1. Lineage (NCBI taxonomy): Bacteria > Pseudomonadati > Pseudomonadota > Gammaproteobacteria > Lysobacterales > Lysobacteraceae > Stenotrophomonas > Stenotrophomonas sp. INTA L402-1. The sequence continues at coordinate 140,058 of NZ_JCAFWP010000002.1, read as the reverse complement.
TGCGGCGGTCGATCCACAGGTGTTCGGGCACCCGGTGTTTGCCGGATTGCGCGACGTTCGTGATCTGTTGGAAGGCCCGGAGTGGCCGTCCATTGCAGCGCTCGAGGCACGCCTCGCGCTACCGGGCAAGCAGCTGGTCGAGCAGGATGCCAAGCTGCTGGCCGACGGCCTGCACTACGAAGCCCGCATCGCACAGGGCCGCATCGCCACCCGCGCCGACAACTGGCATGACCTGTTCAACGCACTGGTGTGGGCCCACTACCCGCAGCTCAAGCAGGCGCTCAATGCGCAGCAGTGCCGGCATATCGAGGCGATGCCGCCGGGTCAGCGCAACCGCGCGCAGGCGGCACTGACCCAGTTCGACGAAACCGGCGTGATCGTGCGTGTGCGCGATCCCAGGCTGCTGGCTGCCTGGGATGTGCACGACTGGTCTGCGCTGTTCGAATCGAGACACTGGCTGAGCGGTGACATCGCCATCGCTGCGGTATTCGGGCACGCGCTGATGGAGCAGGCGCTGCTGCCGGGCCGCCGGCTGGTGGGCAAGTGCGTGGTGGTGCACGGCAAAGCCGATGACACCTGTGTTGACGCGGTGACCGCGGCCATTGCCGAAGGCAGGGCAGTGACCGATCCCCTGCAGTTGCGTCCGCTGCCGTTGGCTGGAGTTCCGGGCTGGCACGAGAGACAGGACGCCGACTTCTATGCAGATGCCGAGTACTTCCGCCCGTTGCGTGCCGGCCGCCAGTATCCGCCGCCGTTGCACGGGGCTATGTAGAGTCGACTGTCAGTCGACTGCTCTTCGTTCCGAGGCCGTGAATGCCTGACAGATGGCTTCGGCAAGTCATCAACCGCGATTGAGGATCGCGGTGCGTTTGCCGTCCGGCTGCGGAGGTTTGTGCCGCGCTTCGCGCGGTAGTCGACTGACAGTCGACTCTACAACGGCTCGTATTCCACCCCGATTACCGCAAAGGTGAACTGGCCGCCGGGCAGCTCCACCGAGAATTCATCATCCAGCCGCTTCTTCAGCAGTGCACGTGCCAGCGGCGAATCGATGCTGATCCAACCCAGGCCTGCGTCGGTCTCATCCGGGCCGACAATGCGATAGCGGCTGGTGCCGCCACTGTCCACGTTCTCCAGTTCCACCCACGCACCAAAGAACACCGCCTGCGGATCGGTCGGCGTGGTGTCGACCACGCGCAGCGATTCCAGCCGCTTGGTCAGGTAGCGCACGCGGCGGTCGATTTCACCCAGCTGCTTCTTGCGGTAGGTGTACTCGGCGTTCTCGGAGCGGTCGCCTTCCGCGGCAGCGGCGGCCAGCGCCTTCACCACCTCCGGGCGGCGCACACGCCACAGCTCATCCAGTTCGGCCTTCAACCGGGCGTGGCCGGAGGCGGTGATCAGGGCGGTACTCTTTTCTGCAGGGGGACGCCAACGCGACATGTGGTGCAACTTCTTTTCAGGGGAACGATGGGGCCGGGTCCTTTCCACAGGAAAGGCCTCCGACCCCGGGAGGGCAGGTCAGCGTTTGCCGCCGAAGATGCCGCCCAGCAGGCCGCGCACGATCTGGTTGCCCAGCTTGGTGCCAACGGTACGCGTGGTCTGCTTGGCCATGGTCTCGATCATGCCCTGGCGGCGCTTGGTGCCGAAGATCGCATCCTTGATCGCCTGGCCGAAACCGCCTTCCTGCGCTTCGTCCTGCTCGCGGCTGCGGGCGGCGGGAGCCTGCGCCTGCTCGACTGTTTTCTGCGCACGCTGGGCCAGCAGCTCGGCGGCCGATTCGCGGTTGATCGCGGTGTCGTAGCGGCTGCCGACCGGGCTGCCGGCACGCACCTGGGCGCGCTCGGCCTCGGTGATCGGCCCCATCCGGCAGCGCGGCGGTGCGATCATCGTCTGCTGCACCGGCATCGGCACGCCCTTGTCCTGCAGCGTGGAGACCAGTGCTTCGCCGGTGCCGAGCTGACTGAGCACCTTGGCCACGTCCAGCTTCGGATTCGGCACGAAGGTCTCGGCAGCGGTCTTCACCGCCTTCTGGTCGCGCGGTGTGAACGCACGCAGTGCGTGCTGCACGCGGTTGCCGAGCTGGCCGAGGATGTTGCCCGGTACGTCGTCGGGGAACTGCGAGCAGAAATACACGCCCACGCCCTTGGAGCGGATCAGGCGCACCACCTGCTCGATGCGCTGCACCAGCGAGGCCGGTGCGTCGTCGAACAGCAGGTGGGCCTCGTCGAAGATGAAGACCAGCTTCGGCTTGTCCAGGTCGCCCACCTCCGGCAGCTGCTCGAACAGCTCCGACAGCAGCCACAGCAGGAAGGTGGAATACAGCTTCGGCTTGAGCACCAGCTGGTCGGCGGCGAGGATGCCGATCACGCCGCGGCCGTCGTGATTGACCCGCATGATGTCGGCCAGTTCCAAGGCCGGTTCGCCGAAGAAGTTCTCGCCGCCATCCTGTGCCAGGCGCAACACCGAGCGCTGGATCGCAGCGATCGACTGCGCGCTGACCAGACCGTACTCGGTGGAGATGTCCTTGCGTTCCTCGGCAACCAGGCCGAGCAGGGCGCGCAGGTCGTCCATGTCCAGCAGCAGCAGGCCGCGGTCGTCGGCCAGCTTGAACACGATGTCGAGCACGCCGGACTGGGTGTCGTTCAATTCGAGGATGCGTGCCAGCAGGGTCGGGCCCATTTCGCTGACCGTAGTGCGCACCGGGTGCCCGAGCTTGCCGTACAGGTCCCAGAAAATGGTCGGGCTGGCGGCCGGCGCGTAGTCGGCCACGCCGATCTCGGCGGCGCGCTTGAGCAGGTTCTCGGCACCGGTGCCGGGCACGGCCAGGCCGGACACATCGCCCTTCACATCGGCCAGGAACACCGGCACGCCCAGCCGCGAGAAGCCCTCGGCCAGGGTCATCAAGGTCACGGTCTTGCCGGTACCGGTGGCGCCGGCCACCAGGCCGTGGCGGTTGCCGAGTTTCGGCAGCAGGGTGACGGCAATATCGTCGGTGATGCCTTTGCCGAGCAGAATCGGATCCATGGTCCAGCCCTTGTGATGAATAGCCCAATGTTAACCGCCGGCGGTGACGGGCCGAAGGTCGGCTTGCCCGGACCTTGGCGGCGCCGCTACTCTGCCTGCCTGTTTCGCACACAGTGCCATCAATGCCCGTTCCTGTCCTGATTTCCCGCGGTTGGCCGCTGCTGGCCCTGGCCGGCCTGGTTTCCCTGGCGCCCGACGCCCATGCGCAGCGGGTTTCGGCCCGGGACAAGGTGAAGGTGGATGCGCTGCAGCAGCGCATGACCGCCGCCGAGAAGCGCTACAGCGATGCGCTGCTGCTGGTCGCCAATGCCGACCCCAAGGGCAGCAACGAGGCGGACGCCGCGCTGGAGGACATGGAAGATGTCCTCAACGACTGCGTGAAGCAGAAGGGCTGCCAGATGGGCACCCTGCTGGCCAGCTACAAGCGCCTGCTCAAGCATGATGCTGATGCCGCTGCCAGCGATGACGTGGCCGATGAGGGCGGTGACCGCCTGGAAGCCGACCCCGACCATATCGGCCCGCTTACCGCCGACGTGCCGGAGGCCGCGCGCGCTGCAGCGCTGCTCAACGACAAGCGACATGCCTTCGACACCATGGTCGAGTACAACCCCGCCGTGCAGGCCGGCATCCGCCGCTGGTTGACCGACATGCGCCCGGCGCTGCTGACCAGCTACGAGAACTACCAGAACCTGCGCGCGGTGATGTGGCCGGAGTGGGAAAAGCGTGGTCTGCCGGAGGCGCTGCTGTTCGGCATCATGGCCAAGGAGTCCAACGGCCGTGTGCATGCCTCCTCGCGTGCCGGCGCCGCCGGGCTGATGCAGTTCATGCCGGCCACCGGCCGCCGCTTCGGCCTGGGCCCGGACGGCACCGGCTTCGACACGCGCTTTGACGCACGCAGTGCCGCCGAGGCCAGCGCCAGTTATCTCAACGAGCGCCTGCGCGAACTGAACAACAACGTGGAAATGTCGGTGGCCGCCTACAACGGTGGCGAAGGCCGCGCCGCGCGCGTGTTCAAGCAGAGCGGTGGCCAGAGTTTCTGGACCGACAGCGTCTACAACCAGTTCCCCGGTGAAACCAAGGACTACGTGCCGATGGTGATCGCCGCGGCCTGGATCTTCCTGCACCCGCAGCAGTACGGCGTGGAGCTGCCGAAGATCAGTGCGCAGCCGGCCACGCTGCGCCTGGCCAAGTCCACCACCATCTACGAACTGACCATCTGCCTGGGCAGCCACGGCACCCGTGATGGCTACATGCGCGCGCTGCGCAATCTCAACCCGCGCTATGAGGCCGATGGCTGGATTCCGGCCGGCACGCTGATCAACGCCACCACCCGCATTGCCGGCCTGTACCAGCGCAACTGCGTCAGTGGCCCGCGTGCCGACCTCGCCCGCACCCTGATCACCGCCGATCTGAACGCGGCGATCAAGCGCCCGACCGCGGCCAGCTACACCGGCAGCGTGGCCGTGGGCGGCGTGGTGCCGGTGGCCGACGCCGCGGCCTCCACCAGCGTGCCGACCACACCGGTCGCTCCGGTAGCCACGCCGCGCCCGGCGGCACGGCCGAAGCCGGTGCGCAGCCACAAGGTGGGCCGGGGTGAGACCCTGGGCGCCATTGCCGCGAAGTTCCAGTGCGACGTGCCGACCCTGGCCCGCGCCAACGGCCTGAAGGCCCCGGCCTACAGCCTGCGCCACGGCCAGACGCTGAAGCTGCAGGGCTGCGACAAGTAATCCCCCACGACCTCTGGAACCCACATGGATCTCGAAGACACCCGCAACCTGTTCGCCAACCTCCGCGAAAACACCGACTGGGACATCAACGGCCCGTTGCTGTGGGGGTACTTCTTCGTGCACTCCACGGCTGAGCCGTTGCAGGCACTGGCAGAGCACCTGCAGGCGCAGGGCTACACCTTCGTGGAACTGTTCGAGCAGGAGCCGGAAGAGGGCGACGCGCCGTTCCACGTGCTGCACGTGGAGCGTGTGGAGATCCACGACGAAGCCTCGCTGGATCGCCGCAACCAGGAATTCGCTGCGCTGGCCGCGGAAAAGGGCGTGGAAGACTACGACGGCATGGACGTCGGCCCGGCTCCGGCCCTGCAGTAACGCGCATACCGGTAGTGCCGGCCGCTGGCCGGCAATGCTCGTCGCGTTGGATCAACGGAGATGCCGGCCAGCGGCCGGCACTACCGAAGCCTCAGCGCAGCTTCGCCAGCGCCTGGCCCAGCTGCACCGGGCTTTCGGCGCCCAGCTGCGGGGCGAACTCGGCCACGCCCGGCGGCAGCAGCACGATCACGGTCGAGCCGTAGTTGAAGCGCGCCATCTCGGCGAAGCGCTCCAGCTGGATGCCCTGGCCGCGGTAGTCCTTGCGGGTGATGCGGTCACCGTAGGCCGGAATTTCTTCGCCGCTCCACACGGTTTCCACGCCGGACACCAGCAGCGCACCGACCATCACGCTGACCATCGGGCCGAAGCTGGTGTCGAAATGGCAGGCCAGGCGTTCGTTGCGCGCGAACAGGCGCGGCACGCCGTTGACGGCGGCCGGGCCGACGCTGAACAGACGGCCAGGCACGTGCACGGTTTCGCGCAGGGTGCCGGTCCACGGCATGTGCACGCGGTGGTAGTCGCGCGGCGACAGGTACACGGTGGCGTACAGGCCGTCGTTGTACGGCTTGGCGTCCTCGTCACTGCCCAGCAGTTCGGCGGCGGTGAACGACTGGCCCTTGGCCTGGAAGATGCGGCCGGCCTCGATCCTGCCGAGCTGGCTGATGCGGCCATCGGCCGGCATCACCAGGGTGCGCGGATCGGCATCGGCCACGCGCGCGCCCGGCTTCAGCGCACGGGTGAAGAACTGGTTGAAGGTGGCATAGCTGCGCGGGTCCGGGTTGGCCGCTTCGTCCAGATTGACGTTGAACTTGCGGGTGACCGTGTCGATCAGCCAGCGCGAGACGCGCGGATCGTCCGAGTACGCCAGCGAACGCGCCATCGAGGACAGCAGGCGGTGGGGCAGGGCGTACGTCAGGGCGGTGGTGAGGCTCATGGGGCGGTTTTCTCGGTCAGCTTCTGCAGGTCGCGGGCAATGGCCGGCGCGTTGAACGGGGGGCGCACCAGGCCGGCAAGGCGGCCCTGCGGGTCGAGCACGGCCAGGCTCGCCGAATGCTCGACGGTGTAATCCTCGGGATTCTCGTCGAAGTGCTTGCCCGGCACCTTCTGGAACACGAAGCCCAGCGAGGTGGCAAAACGTTCCAGCGAGGGGACATCGGCGGTGGCGGCCAGGGTGTCCTTGTGGAAACCGTGCACGTACTCGCCGAGGCGGGTGGCGCTGTCACGGTCGGGGTCGACCGAGATGAACAGCACGCGCGGGCGCAGGCTGTCGGGCAGGGCCTCCCACTGGTTCTGTGCGCCGGCCAGCTCGGCCAGGGTGGTCGGGCAGACGTCCGGGCAGAAGGTGAAGCCCAGGAACACCAGGGTCCAGTGGCCCTTCAGTTCGCCCGGGATCAGGCGGGTGCCGTCGGACTGGGCCAGATTGAAGTCGGGCAGTTCGCGCGGCTGCGGGTACAGCGTGATCGCTTCGGTGGCCGGGGCATTGGCCGGCGGCTTCGGCGCGAACACCTGCTGGGCGGCCAGCAGGCCGAGACCCGCCGCCAGGGCGATCAGCAGAATGATGCCGGCGTTGCGATTGAACATGGGAGCCCCCGCGCGAAGTGGGCTCCATCATACCGGCTGTGGCCCGATCGTTTCCGCCGCAACGGATGCCGCCACGGGCGCCAGCCCCTATAATCGGGGGCCACTTTGCCCGCAGTACCGCCATGACCGCTGAAACGGCCGCCGAACTCCACACGATCATCGATCTGATCCGCTACGGCACCAGCCGTTTCAACGAAGCCGGACTGACCTTCGGGCATAGCTACGACAACGCGCTGGATGAGGCCACCCAGCTGGTGCTGCACAGCCTGCACCTGCCGCACGATCTGGGCCCGGCCTACGGCCAGGCGCGTCTGCTGCAGGAAGAGAAGGTGCGTGTGCTGGAACTGTTCCAGCGTCGCATCGACGAACGCATCCCGGCCGCCTACCTGACCGGTGAGGCCTGGTTCGCCGGTCTGAGCTTCAAGAGCGACAAGCGCGCCCTGGTGCCGCGCTCGCCGATCGCTGAACTGATCGAGTGCGGCTTCGAGCCGTGGTTGGCCGGCCGCGATGTCAGCCGTGCGCTGGACCTGTGCACCGGTTCGGGCTGCATCGCCATCGCCATGGGCCACTATTACCCGAACTGGGAAGTGGACGGTGTCGACCTGAGCGACGACGCGCTGTCGCTGGCCGAGGAAAACAAGGAACGCCTGCAGGCGCACAACGTGACCCTGCTCAAGTCGGACCTGTTCAACGGCCTGACCGGTCGCCACTACGACCTGATCGTCACCAACCCCCCGTACGTCACCAACGACGAGACCGATGCCCTGCCGCAGGAATACTCCTACGAGCCGGAGATGGGCCTGCGTGCCGGCGACGACGGCCTGGACCTGGTGCTGAAGATCCTGCGCGATGCCCCGCTGCACCTGAGCGAAGACGGTCTGCTGATCTGTGAAGTGGGCGAGTCCGAGCAGCACCTGATCAAGCTGCTGCCGGAAGTCGACTTCGCCTGGATCGAATTCAAGGTCGGCCAGATGGGCATCTTCGCGGTCGAATGCCGCGAGCTGATCGCCCACAGCGCGCGCATCACCGAGCTGGCGGCGCAGCGCCCGTGAGCTCCAATTCGTTCGGCAAGCTGTTCACCGTCACCACATTCGGCGAGTCGCACGGGCCGGCCATCGGCTGCGTGATCGATGGCTGCCCTCCGGGGCTGGCGCTGGACGCGGCCGAATTCGCTCACGACCTGCAGCGTCGCGCTACCGGCAAGAGCCGGCACACCTCAGCGCGCCGCGAGGCGGACGAGGTCGAGATCCTGTCCGGCGTGTACGAGGGCCTGACCACCGGCACGCCGATCGCCCTGCTGATCCGCAACACCGACCAGCGCAGCAAGGACTACGCCAACATCGGCCAGCAGTTCCGGCCGGGCCATGCCGACTACAGCTACTGGCACAAGTACGGCATCCGCGACCCGCGCGGTGGCGGCCGTTCTTCCGCGCGCGAGACCACCATGCGCGTGGCCGCCGGCGTGGTCGCCAAGAAATGGCTGGCCGAGCGCTTCGGCGTGATCGTGCGCGGCTACCTGTCGCAGCTGGGCGACATCACCCCGGCCGGTTTCGACTGGTCGGCGGTGGAAGACAATCCCTTCTTCTGGCCGCACGCCGCACAGGTGCCGGAACTGGAGGCGTACATGGATGCGCTGCGCAAGTCCGGTGATTCGGTCGGTGCGCGCGTGGACGTGGTGGCCGACAACGTGCCGCCAGGCTGGGGCGAGCCGATCTACGGCAAGCTTGATGGCGAACTGGCTGCCGCGCTGATGAGCATCAACGCGGTGAAGGGCGTTGAGATCGGCGACGGTTTCGCCAGCGCCGCACAGAAAGGCACCGAACACCGCGACCTGCTGACTCCGCAGGGCTTCGCCAGCAACCATGCCGGCGGCATCCTCGGTGGCATTTCCACCGGCCAGCCGGTGGTCGCGTCGATCGCGTTGAAGCCGACCTCCAGCCTGCGCCTGCCCGGCCCGTCGCTGGACACGGCCGGCAACGTGGTGGAGGTCGTCACCACCGGTCGCCACGATCCCTGCGTCGGTATCCGCGCCACCCCGATCGCCGAGGCGATGGTGGCGATGGTGCTGATGGACCAGGCGTTGCGTCATCGCGCGCAGTGCGGCGATGTCGGCACGATCACCCCGCGTATTCCCGGGCAGATCGATGGCTGACACGCGGCCGACCGTGTGGGTGAGCCAGCCGCTGATCGACGCGGCCATCGCGCCGCTGCGCGATCGCGTGCAGCTGCGCAGCACCGACACCGTCACCGCGTGGTCGCCCGACCAGATCGCCGAACAGCTGGCCAGCGCCGACGGCGCCATCATCACCCTCAACGAGCGCATCGGTGCGGCCCAGGTGGCCGGCGCCGCACAGCTGCAGGTGATCGCCAATGTCGGGGTGGGCTACAACAACCTGGACGTCGACGCGCTCAGCGCGGCCGGCATCCTCGCCAGCAATACGCCGGACGTCCTGACTGAAACCACCGCCGATCTCGGTTTCGCTCTGTTGATGGCCACCGCGCGCCGCATCACTGAATCCGAGCGCTGGCTGCGCGAAGGCCAGTGGCAGCAGTGGTCGTTCCAGACCATGCTCGGTGCCGACATCCACGGCAGCACGCTGGGTATCCTCGGCATGGGCCGCATCGGCCAGGGCATCGCCCGCCGCGGCGCGCATGGTTTCGGCATGAAGGTGCTGTACCACAACCGTTCGCAGCTTCCGGCCGCGACCGAAGCGGAGGTGGGGGCCCGTTATGTGGACCTGGACACCCTGCTGGCGCAGTCCGATCACCTGCTGCTGGTGCTGCCGTATACCCCGGCCTCGCACCACCTGATCGATGCCGCCGCGCTGGCGAAGATGAAGCCGTCGGCGACGTTGGTGAACATCGCCCGTGGTGGCCTGGTCGATGAGATCGCGCTGGCCGATGCACTGGCCAGCGGCCGATTGGCTGCCGCCGGCCTGGATGTGTACGAAGGCGAGCCAAAGGTACGCCCCGAACTGCTGGCGCTGCGCAACGTCGTGCTCACTCCGCACATCGGCAGCGCCTCGCTGGCCACGCGCACGGCGATGGTACAGCTGGCCGTGGATAATCTGGTTGCCGGGCTCGGCCTGGACGGCGGCCCGTCGCGCATGCCGAGCGCGATCAACGCTGACGCGGCGATGGCGGCGCGCGTGACTCTGGGCAAAAAAACCGGGAAACGATAGGGAACCTCCGCGCGCCCCGCTTGAGGAGGTTCCCCGAACCCAGCTGTCGTGCGTGTTTTTCCCCATCCCCGTTTTCGTGAGAGTTTCCCCCATGAGCAATGCACAGCGCAGTTTCCACGTCGCCGTCGTCGGTGCCACCGGTGCGGTCGGCGAGACCATGTTGTCGATCCTGGCCGAGCGTGACTTCCCGGTCGGTACCCTGAGTGTCCTCGCTTCCGAGCGTTCGGCCGGCGGCGAGATCGAGTTCAACGGCCAGAAGGTCAAGGTCCAGGATCTGGCCACCTTCGATCCGAGCGGCGTCGAGATCGCGCTGTTCTCGGCCGGCGGCAGCGTGTCGAAGGAATACGCACCGAAGTTCGCCGAAGCGGGTGCGGTGGTGATCGACAACTCCTCGGCCTTCCGTTACGACGATGACGTGCCGCTGGTGGTGTCCGAGGTCAACCCGGAGCAGGTCGCCAACCGTCCGCGCGGCATCATCGCCAACCCGAACTGTTCGACCATGCAGATGCTGGTGGCGTTGGCGCCGCTGCACCGCAAGTACGGCATCGAGCGTATCAACGTCTCCACCTACCAGTCGGTGTCCGGCGGCGGCCGTTCGGCTACCGAGGAACTGGGCAAGCAGACCGGCCAGCTGCTGAGCTTCCAGGAAATCGATCCGCAGCGCTTCCCGGTGCAGATCGCCTTCAACCTGATCCCGCACATCGACGACTTCCAGGACAATGGCTTCACCAAGGAAGAGATGAAGCTGATCTGGGAGACCCGCAAGATCCTCGGTGACGACAGCATCCTGGTGAACCCGACTGCAGTGCGTGTGCCGGTGTTCTACGGCCACTCCGAGTCGGTCGCGATCGAGACCCGCGATAAGGTCACCGTCGCAGAAGCGCGCGCGCTGCTGGAGCAGTCGCCGGGCATCGAAGTGGTCGATCGTCACGAAGCCGGTGGTTACCCGACCCCGGTCACGCATGCGTCGGGCACCGACGCGGTGTACGTCGGCCGCATCCGTGAGGACCTGTCGCACCCGCGCGGCCTGAACCTGTGGATCGTGTCGGACAACGTGCGCAAGGGCGCGGCGTTGAATGCCGTGCAGCTGGCCGAGCTGGTCGCCGCCGAGCAGCGCTGATCACAGCGGTTGCCTCATCGGTAGTGCCGGCCGCTGGCCGGTATTGCCGTGATGGGGGCGTGCGTGTATGCCGGCCAGCGGCCGGCACTACCGAAGGTCTCCCATCGGTGGGTGCGGACCCCGGTCCGCACGCTTTATAGTGTCGCCCATGAATAAACGGGCCAAGGGCGCAAAGCGCCCGCTCACCTATCTGTCCGCCGCACTGCTCGCCCTGGCCAGCAGTTCGGCGCTTGCCCTGGGGTTGGGCGACATCCGGGTCCTGTCCAAGCCGGGCCAGCCCCTGCTGGCCGAAATCCCGGTGGTCTCGGCGGACCCGTCCGAACTGGAAAACCTGCGCGTGGCGCTGGCCTCACCGGTCACCTTCGAACGTGTCGGCCTGCAGCGGCCAACCGGACTGGTCAGTGAACTGCAGTTCGAACTGACCCGCGACACGCAGGGCAGGGCGGTGGTGCGCGTCACCTCGCAGGCGCCGGTGGAGACGCCGTCGCTCAGCTTCCTGATCGAAGCCGACTGGGGCCAGGGCCGCCTGGTGCGTGAGTACTCGGCACTGGTCGATGCGCCGCCCAGTGCGTTGGCCGTGGCCGAGCCGGAAATCGTCGCGCCGGCCGGTACGCTCTCCAATACCATCGTGCGCGAACCTGCACCGGCTTCGGTGCCAGCAGCAGAGACGCCCACGACGACGCCGCCAGCGGTGGCGTCAGCACCGGCACGCCCGCGTGCGGCCTCCGCGCCAGTTGCTGCACCGGCGGCCGATGGCAGCATCACCGTGCAGCGCGGGCAGACCCTGTCGCAGATCGCCAGTGCGCTGGCACGTGGCAACCAGGTCAGTCGTGACCGCGCGATGATCGCCCTGCTGCGTGCCAATCCCGAAGCCTTCATCCGCGGCAACGTCAACCTGCTCAAGCAGGGTGCGGTGCTGCGCATGCCCGGCAGTGATGCGCTTGCTGCGGTCGACGCTGCCGAAGCGGCGACGCTGGTGCGCGAGCATGCCGCGCAATGGCGGCAGTCGCGTACCGTGCCGCAACCGGTGGGCATGGCCGCACCGGTTGCCAGGGCGGCAGCCACGAACGCTTCTTCCCCGGCTGCGGCCAATGGGGCACGACTTGAGATCGCTCCGGCGCTGGCGTCCGACGCCGCGCACGCGGGCACAACCACCGGCACCGCTGCCGGCAGCGAGGGTGACATGCTGGGCAACGAACAACTGCGCCAGGCGCGTGAGGACATCGCCACCCGCGATGCCGAGATCGGCGAGCTGAAGCAGCGCGTGGCCGACCTTGAAAAGCTCAAGGAACAGCAGCAGTCGCTGATCGCGATGAAGGACAACGACCTGGCCGCCGCGCAGCAGCGCCTGACGCAGGCACCGGATGCCCGCGATGCGGCAACGCCGTGGTACTGGCTGGGGCTGCCGGTGCTGCTGCTGGCGGCGGGCGCCGCCTGGCTGCTGCGTCGTCGCAAGCCGTCGCCGCTGCCGCCGCTGCGTGAGGAAGACGATGCCGCCGGCCTGGCCGCAGCGGTGCCGGCGGGTGCGGCGCTGGATACGCTGGCCGAGCAGTCCTCGTGGTCATCGGCTGTTGCCGGCAACGGCCGCCAGGAACCGGCGATGCCCGACTGGGCGACCGAAACCGAAGTGCACGACGTAGTGGTCGCCGAACCCGTCGCCGAGCACGCGGTACGGGCCGACTGGCAGGCCGACACGCTGCGCGACGAGGACGCGGTGGCCTTGCCCGAAGCGGTGACCGATCTGCCGCGCTGGGACGATTCCGCAACCACCGCCGACGAGGTTGTCGTCGCCGCGCCGCTGCGGGACGAACGTGTTGTACCGCAGGCGCCGGCCGACGTGGCGGTGCCGGACTACGCACTGCATGCCGAACAGCAGCCGCAGTTCCGCGGCGTGTTCGATCTGCCGGCCGACGCGCATGACAACGAGACGCCGGCGGATGCCGCTCATCCCGAAGCCATCGACGGCATCGACCATGGCAGCATCGAGGCCTCTCATTCCGACGACGTCGCGTCGAGCGCGGCCGCGCCTGCCGGCGACGCCGGCTGGTCGCCACGTGCCGGCCAGGAGCGCCTGGAACTGGCCATTGCCTACCTCGATCTGGGCGACGCGCAGACGGCGCGCACCCTGTTGCTGGAAGTCGCCGAAGGCGGTGACCTGCACAGCCAGGCCCAGGCCCGCGAACTGCTGGCCCGCCTGCCGTGACCGAATCTGCCGACAAGGACCTTGCCATGAGCCGCGAACGCCGCATCGACTACGTTGAATTCGCGTCCAGCGACCCGGCTGCCAGCCGTGCCTTCTTCGAGAAGGTGTTCGGCTGGTCGTTCGTCGACTACGGCAGCGACTACACGGCGTTCGACGATGGCCGCCTGCAGGGCGGCTTCTTCCGTGGCCAGCCGCAGCGGGCCAGCGACAGCGGTGCACCGCTGCTGGTGCTGTATGCCGACGCACTGGCACCGGTCGAGGCCGCCGTGCGCGACGCCGGCGGCGAGATCGTGCGCGCGGTGTTTTCCTTCCCCGGTGGCAGCCGCTTCCAGTTCGTCGAGCCCGGTGGCAACGAACTGGCGGTCTGGTCCGAACGCGATCCGGCCTGAGCGCCGCCCCATCCGCAACATCGAGGTAGCACATGCGTTATGCGCTTGGCGTCGAGTACGACGGCAGCGATTTCAGGGGCTGGCAGAACCTGGGCGAGGGTGGTCCCAGCGTGCAGGCCAGCCTCGAGCAGGCCCTGTCATCGGTGGCTGATGCGCCGCTGCAGGTGATCTGCGCCGGCCGCACCGATGCCGGCGTGCATGGCCAGTGCCAGGTCGTGCATTTCGATACCGACGTGGTGCGCGATCCGCGCGCCTGGATGCTCGGCACCACCACCCGCCTGCCGCGCTCGATCGCGGTGCGCTGGTGCGTGCCGGTGGCCGATGATTTCCACGCCCGCTTCTCCGCGCGTGCGCGCCGCTATCGCTATCGGCTCCTCAACCGCGAGGTACGGCCGGCGCTGGACCGGCAGACCCTGAGCTGGGAGCGCCGTGCGCTGGACGAGACCCTGATGCATGCCGCCGGCCAGGCATTGCTTGGCGAGAATGACTTCAGCGCGTTCCGTTCGGTGCAGTGCCAGGCGCTGCATGCGCGGCGTGAACTGCAGTCGTTGCAGGTCTGCCGTCATGGCGAAGTGATCGAAGTCGCAGTACGTGGCAATGCATTTCTTCATCACATGGTCCGCAATATCGTCGGATCGTTGATCCTGGTGGGCAGCGGCGAAAAACCGGTGGAATGGATCGCCGAACTGCTGGCCGGGCGCGACCGCACCGTAGCTGGTCCCACCGCACCGCCGCAGGGCCTGGTGTTCCTTGGGCCCCTGTACCCCGACAACTGGCATCTGCCCGCCGAGGTCACGCTATGAGCCGTTCCTACTACCGTACGCGCATCAAGTTCTGTGGAATGACCCGTGCCGGCGACGTCCGCCTGGCCGGTGAGCTGGGCGTGGACGCAGTGGGTTTCATCTTTGCCCGCGAGAGCAGCCGCCGGGTTGCACCGGCCGAGGCCCGCGCGATGCGCCAGGCGATCGCGCCGATGGTCGACGTGGTGGCGCTGTTCCGCAACAACAGCAAGGAGGAAGTGCGCGAGGTGCTGCGTACGGTACGTCCGACCCTGCTGCAGTTCCATGGTGAGGAAGACGAAAGCTTCTGCCGCAGCTTCAACATGCCGTACCTGAAGGCGATCGCCATGGGCGGCCGTGAAGAGGTCAACGCCCGCACCCTGCAGCTGCGCTACCCCAGCGCTGCCGGCTTCCTGTTCGACAGCCACGCCCCGGGTGGCGGTGGCGGCACCGGCGTGGCGTTCGACTGGGGCCGCGTTCCGACCGGGTTGCACCGGCCGTTCCTGCTGGCCGGTGGCCTGAACCCTGAGAACGTCTACGATGCCGTGCTGGCGACGCTGCCGTGGGGCGTGGACGTGTCCAGCGGTATCGAGCTGGAGCCGGGCATCAAGGACGGCTACAAGATGCGCACCTTCGTCGAAGAAGTGCGTCGCGCGGATTGCACCGTTCTGGAGTGATCCGCGTCACCTGAGGGGTCACCCGGAATGTCATCGTCGACGGTGCATTCCGCCGTGCCGTGAAGGCGGGCGAATCCTGAATGCGATGAGTATCACGCTTTCGGTTGATTCAGGTTCCAGCGCCAAAAAGTCGACACCCCCCGAACATCTGATCGGACACAATGCGCCCAGCCTGTCTTGGCTGGGCGCGATGCCGTGTGCGTGTCGCTGGCCGCACCCCTGAGATACGCCCTACCTTTCGAACGAGGACGCAATGGATATGCCCCATCTCTCTTCCCGCCGTATCCGCCTGGCCCGCCTGACGCTCGTGCCCGGCCTGCTGCTTGCCTTGGGCGCGTGTGCGGCCGGTGACTCATCCGCCCCGACCGCATCGGCACCGGCCGCTGCCGCACCGGCAGATGCACCTGCCACAGCACCGGCAGCCGACGGCCTGACTGCGCTGATCCAGGCCAGTGGCGTGAAATGCAGCAACGCCAGTACGGGCAGCGGCTGCACGGCCGGCGATGTGGACAGCGGTGATTTCTACGATGTCGAACTGTCGCCGGACTGTGGCGACCAGGGCTTCTTCGCGGGCGTAGCCGATGCCAAGGGCGTGGAGACGTTGAGTGCGGTGCCATCCACCGGCAGCAAGGCCAGCGTGACCGCGAAGCTGTCGAAGGGGCAGCTGGTCTGCGTGCAGGGCATCGGGCGTACCGGACAGAATCCGTTGTTCTATTACGTCGTTGCGGTTCCCGCTGCGACGGTCGGCAAGTGCAAGGGCAACACGTTGTGTGACACCTATGGCGACAGGCCGATCACTGGCCTGGCGACCACGGGGGGCGAGGCCTGCCATGCGGCGGCGCCGGGACGTTACGCCGGGAACTGCGCACAGGGCTGGGTCAGTGCGGACGTGCTCGACGTGTTTTCCAACGGAATGTAATCACCGCCAGGGGAGCGGTCCAATCAACCACTGGCAAAGGAACAGCTCATGTCGGATCCAAAAATCATCCGGCTGGTCAGCAGCGTAGGTACCACGCGCACGCTGGAAATGGACGATGGCAGTGTCGTCGAACGATCAGGCGGCAGCGTCTCGTGGCGCAACAACAATCCTGGCAATCTCAAGTTTGAATTTGCCGGCAGCGCGGACAAGACGGTGACCAATCCGCGTACCCGCGAGCAGGCGCTGGAATCGGCGCAGGGGCGCTACAAGGGCGTGGTCGATCTCGACCAATGGGGCAACGCGGTTTTCGAAAGCTATGAAGCCGGCCGGGTGGCGAAGATCCAGCTGCTCGAACGCCGGTTCGGCGACAAGACCGTGGAGGAAATGCTGCCGAGCTACTCCACCAAGGATTACAGCGGCACCACCCACCACAAGGAGCAGGCGGCCACCATCTATGCCGAAGGCGATCGCCAGGGTGTCGACCTGCGCTCGAAGACCGTCGGCCAGATGAGCGTGCGCGAGCGTGAAGTGCTGGCCGACGGCATCCGCCGTTTCGAGGGCTGGCAGCCGGGTGAGGTTGCCACGCAGCAGCCACCCACGCGTACACCGGCGGCCGCGCCCGTGCAGACCCAGACCCAACCACAGGTACAGACGCCTTCGGCGGCGGCGCCTGCTGCGGGCCAGGCCGCGGCTGCAGTCGGCAGTGCCGCGCTCTACAACGAGGCCTATCAGCATTTCATGGCCTCAGGCCGCCAGTACGAATACGGGCGCCCGGACCATCCGCGCCCGGGTCGCGACAGCAGCCGGCTGGAGCGTGACCTCGATGGTGACGGACGCTTCGGCGTGGATTGCTCGGCGTTCGTATGGCGCGGCCTGAAGAACGCGGGTTACGACGTGCGGGGCGAGAACGCTGCGGGGTTCACTACGTCGACGCTGTTCAATGGTGCGAACACCACGGCTTACGCACGCGAGCATTTCGATGTGACCTCGGCTGCCGAAGCACGCAAACCGAACGGATCGCTGAAGCAGGGCGACATCCTGATGTTCTCCTCGTCGCAGGGCCAGCATGTCGGCATTTTCAAAGGCTATGACGCGCAGGGAAACATCCAGTTCATCGGTTCACAGGGAAGCACCGGGCCGGCCGAAGTCACCATCCGGCCGGGCGGGTACTGGGATGGCGGAAGCACCCGCATCGTTGGTGCGCTGACACCGAAGCCGGAATTCCAGGTGCGCGCGCCGCTGCACGGCAATGGCGAACCTGCGCCGTCCCGGCCTGCCGCTACCGCGCAGTCGGCTGCATCGCACCCGGCGGCCAGCGAGGTGATGAAGCAGGGGCAGCGTGGCGCCGACGTGCAGGCGTTGCAGCAGACTCTCAACCAGCTCGGTGTGCGTGATGCGCAGGGCCATCGGTTGTCAGAGGATGGTCGTTTTGGTGATCACACCCGCGAAGCGGTGATCGCGCTGCAGAAACAGCAGGGGCTGGTGGCCGATGGAATTGTCGGTCGCCAGACCGCTGCCGCGCTGGCGGCGGGCCGTGCGCAGGGCCACGAACCTGCAGCGGCTGTACCGAAGGGGCCGTCGCTGAACGATGCATCGCATCCGGACCACGCACTGCACTACGCCGTCCGCAGCAAGCTTCCCAGCGTGTTTTCCGAAGAGGCTGCCGCCAATATCACCCTGCATGCAAAGCAGAACGGAATCGACGCGGCCGACAAGCTGCAGAGCATCACGGTGCAGGATGGCAAGGCGTTCGTGATGGGCACGACGCCGGGCTTCCGCACCGCGGTGGACCTGGCCCAGGCGCCGCCGTCGCTGGAGCAGACCAGTGCCAAGCTGCTGGCAGATCCTTCGCACCAGCAGCAGGTGCATGAGGAGCAGCAGCGGGTCGCGATGGGCGGTCGCTGAGGCCTGTGTTGCCGGCTCCGGGCGGTGAACGCCGCCCGGAGCCTCGTCTCATTGCAGTTGCGCTGCTGCCCAGTCGGCCAGGGCGTCCACCCGTGCATCGGCCGGGCCATCCGGCCGCGCCAGCACCCAGAAGCCGCCGGTGGCGGTAAACCCCCACGGTGCGACCAGCCGGCCTGCTGCCAGATCTTCGGCCACCAGTGGCTCCGGTGCGATCGCCGGGCCCAGCCCGGCCACGGCTGCTTCCAGCAGGTAGTACAGATGTTCGAAAGCGGTGCCCAACTGCAGCTTCGCGGTGTCCAGATCGTGCGCCTGCGCCCACGCCGGCCACGCCTGCGGCCGTGAGCTGGTGTGCAGCAGCGTTTCCTGCAGCAGCGCCGAGGGCGGTACCTGCCGCAGGCGCTGCGCGGCCGGATGCGAGGGTGCCACCACCACGCCGACCCGTTCCGGCGCCAGCTCACGCACCTGCCAGCCCCGTGGCCACGGCCCCTGCGCCAGCAGTAGTACGGCATCCAGCGCCGCCTGTGCTTCGGTGAAACTGCCATCCAGCGCCGACCACTGCAGGCGCACGCCGGGCAGGGCGGCCTGCAGCACGGGCAGGCGCGGGATCATCCAGCGCGCCAGTACG
Organism: Stenotrophomonas sp. INTA L402-1; assembly: GCF_059295135.1. NCBI lineage: Bacteria > Pseudomonadati > Pseudomonadota > Gammaproteobacteria > Lysobacterales > Lysobacteraceae > Stenotrophomonas > Stenotrophomonas sp. INTA L402-1. The sequence continues at coordinate 121,558 of NZ_JCAFWP010000002.1, read as the reverse complement.
CTGCCGCTACAGCCCAGCACCAGTGCTGGGGCCGCCGTCGGCCGGCGCAGCTCGCGCACGCAGTCTTCGATGCCGCTGAACGCCTCGCTGCACGCGGCCTGCAGTCGCGTGCCCGCAGCGGTGAGGCGCAGGCCGCGGCCGGCACGCTGGAACAGCGCCAGGCCGAGATGGTCTTCCAGCAGCTTCAGTTGCCGGCTGACCGCGCCGTGGGTGACATGCAGGTCCTGCGCGGCGCGCCCAACCCCGCCCAGACGGGCGGTGGCCTCGAACGCACGCAGCGCATTGAGGGGAGGCAGCAGGGAACGACTCATGTGAGATTTCCTGACGATATGCGCCAGATAATATCCATTTTCCGGTCACGACCCGTGCGCTAGAGTATCCACCTGTCTCGAACCAGCGGTCGCTTCCATGTCTGCCTCCCCCATTGCCGACTACCACGCCTTCCCGGATGCCCAGGGCCACTTCGGCCGCTACGGTGGCAGCTTCGTCGCCGAAACCCTGGTCGGCCCGCTGCAGGAACTGGCCCAGGCCTATGACCAGGCCCGCCAGGACCCCGAATTCCAGCTGGCCTATGACCGCGACCTGGCCCATTACGTGGGCCGGCCGAGCCCGATCTATCACGCCCAGCGCCTGAGCGATCATGTCGGCGGTGCGCAGATCCTGCTCAAGCGCGAGGACCTGAACCACACCGGTGCGCACAAGATCAACAACACCATCGGCCAGGCGCTGCTGGCCGCGCGGATGGGCAAGAAGCGCATCATCGCCGAGACCGGTGCCGGGCAGCATGGCGTGGCCAGTGCCACCGTTGCCGCGCGCTTGGGCCTGGAATGCGTGGTGTACATGGGCGCCACCGACATCGAGCGGCAGAAGATCAACGTCTACCGAATGAAGCTGCTCGGTGCGACGGTGGTGCCGGTCACCTCCGGCTCGGCCACCCTGAAGGACGCGCTCAACGAAGCGATGCGCGATTGGGTGACCAACGTGCAGGACACCTTCTACATCATCGGCACCGTGGCTGGTCCGGATCCGTACCCGCGCATGGTGCGCGATTTCAACGCCATCGTCGGCCGCGAAGCACGCGAGCAGATGCTGGCCGAGTACGGCCGCCTGCCGGATGCGATCACCGCCTGCGTCGGCGGCGGCAGCAATGCCATCGGCCTGTTCCATGCCTTCCTCAATGATCGCCAGGTCGAGATCGTCGGCGCCGAAGCTGCCGGTGATGGCATCAGCACCGGGCGCCACGCTGCATCGATCGCGGCGGGTCGGCCGGGCGTGCTGCACGGCAACCGCACCTATGTGCTGTGCGACGACGACGGCCAGATCATCGAGACCCACTCGGTATCAGCCGGCCTGGACTATCCGGGTGTCGGGCCGGAGCACGCGTTCCTGGCCGATACCGGCCGCGCACGCTACCTCGGCATCACCGATGAGGAAGCGCTGCAGGCCTTCCACCTGCTGGCGCACACCGAAGGCATCCTGCCGGCGCTGGAATCCAGCCATGCGCTGGCACAGGCGATCAAGCTGGCGCGTGAGCGACCGCGTGACCAGATCGTGCTGTGCAATCTGTCCGGCCGTGGCGACAAGGACGTGCATACCATCGCCGCGCGCGAAGGGCTGGTGCTGTGAGCGCGGGGCTGCGGAACAGTGGCGTGCTGCTGCTGGCGCTGGGCTTGGCCGCGTGCCAGCCGCCGGAGCCGCCGGTGCTGGCACCGGCCGCCAAGGCCACCACGCAGCCTGTGCAGCAGGCCGCCAACGATGATCTTGACCCGATGGCGCGTACGCCGATCGACGATCCGCCGTCTGTGGAAGATAAGGACAGCGATGACGCGCCCGCGGTGGCCTCGGTGGCGCTGGACCATGCCGGCGAGGTGCTGATCGGCCAGCATATGACCGATCTGAAGGCACTCGGGCCGTGGACCGCGCAAGGGGCGGTCGAAGCCATCGGCGGCAGTTGCGAGTACTACGACGGCAAGGGGCTGCCGCCGGGCGTGTCGATGATGACCGACGACGATCGCGTGGTCCGTTTCGATCTCGGCCTGGATCCGGAGAGCGGGGCGCCGACCCAGCAGCCCGGGCCGTTCGGCCTGCGTGTCGGCATGACCCGCGCCCAGGCCATGGCCCAGTTCCCGAAGCCGCCGGTATCCAGCCCGCATGCCTACAACGGTGACCAGGGCGAGTACCTCACCTGGCAGGACCCGGGCTCGGCCCTTGGCATCCGCGTGGAACTGTTTGAAGGGAGGGTCATCCAGATGTACTGGGGGACCAGCGATGCGATTGAACTGATTGAAGGATGTGCCTGAGATGCCTGTATCCCGACTCGATGCCTGTTTCCAGCGACTGCGCGAGCAGCAGCGCAAGGCGCTGATTCCCTTCATCACCGCCGGTGATCCCTCGCTGGAGGCCACCGTGCCGGTCATGCACGCGCTGGTCGATGCCGGTGCCGATGTGATCGAACTGGGCGTGCCGTTCTCCGACCCGATGGCCGACGGCCCGACCATCCAGCGCAGCTCCGAGCGCGCGCTGGCGCGTGGTGCTGGCAGCCGCTACGTGCTGCAGGCCGTTGCGCAGTTCCGCGAGCGTGACGCTCAGACGCCGGTGGTGCTGATGGGCTACCTGAATCCGGTGGAGATCCATGGCTACGCGGCCTTCGCAACGGCAGCCGTGGAGGCAGGTGTGGACGGCGTGCTGCTGGTCGACCTGCCACCGGAAGAAGCCGGCGAAGCGCAGCAGGCCTTCGATGCAGCGGGCCTGGCACTGGTCCTGCTGGCGTCGCCGACTACCAGCGAGGCGCGCGCCGACAAGCTGCTGGCGCTGGCCCGTGGCTACCTCTACTACGTCAGCTTTGCCGGTGTCACCGGCGCGTCCGAGCGCCTGGACAGCGATGCCGCCAGTGCCCGCCTGCAGGCGTTGCGCGCGCGTGCTTCGGTGCCGGTGGTGGCCGGCTTCGGCATCAAGGATGCCGACAGTGCTGCGGCGATGGCCCGCCAGGCCGACGGCGTGGTGGTCGGCAGCGCGCTGGTGGCGGCGCTGGCCGAAGCGGGCTCGGCTGAGGAGGCCGCACAGCGCGCTCGAACCTTCCTGGCTCCGCTGCGGCAGGCGCTGGACCAGTAACGGTAGCGCCGGCCATGCCCGGCGGTGCGGGGCACAAGGGTATCCGCCGGGCATGGCCCGGCGCTACCCGCACGGCGTTGCCGCGCTAAACGTACGTCCCAGCATGGTTTTTTCCGGCGGCCCCGTGTCCGGCAAGGGGGTGCACGGGCGGGGAAAGCGGAGCTAGACTGTCCGCCTTTGCGGCCCTTGGGCCGCCCTGAACGGAAGTGTCCTCCCGCATGAGTTGGCTCAGCAAGTTGATGCCGTCCGGCATCCGCACCGACAACACCCCCAGCAAGAAGCGCAGTGTCCCCGAGGGCCTGTGGGAAAAGTGCAGCAACTGCGGCAGCGCGTTGTACCGTCCGGAACTGGAAGAGAACCTGGAGGTCTGCCCGAAGTGCGGCCACCACATGGCGATCCGCGCACGTGCGCGCCTGGCCGCCCTGTTCGACGCCGACAGCACCACCGAGATCGGTGCGCGCCTGGGCCCGACCGACCTGCTCAAGTTCAAGGACCAGAAGAAGTACAGCGAGCGCATCAAGATCGCGCAGAAGAACACCGGCGAATATGACGCGCTGATCGCCATGCGCGGTCTGCTCAAGGGCCGTGCACTGGTGGCCTCGTCCTTCGACTTCGCCTTCATGGGTGGCTCGATGGGCTCGGTGGTGGGTGAGCGTTTCGCGCTGGCCGCCGAAACCGCGGTCGAGATCGGCGCCCCGTACGTGTGCTTCTCGCAGAGTGGCGGTGCGCGCATGCAGGAAGGCCTGTTCTCGCTGATGCAGATGGCCAAGACCTCGGCCGCGCTGGGCAAGCTGCGTGAAGCGGGCCTGCCGTACATCTCGGTGCTGACCCACCCGACCACCGGTGGTGTGTCGGCCTCGTTCGCGATGCTGGGCGACATCAACATCGCCGAACCGCAGGCGCTGATCGGCTTCGCCGGCCCGCGCGTGATCGAGCAGACCGTGCGCGAGAAGCTGCCGGAAGGCTTCCAGCGCTCGGAGTTCCTGTTGGAGCACGGTGCCATCGACCAGATCTGCGACCGCCGCGAAATGCGCGACCGCCTGTCCGATCTGCTGGGAATGCTGGGCCGTCAGCCGGCGCCGGAGGTGGCTTGATGGGAGGCCGCAAGTACTTCGGTACTGATGGCATCCGTGGGCGGGTCGGCCAGGGCGTGATCTCGGCCGACTTCGTGCTGCGCCTGGGCAATGCCCTGGGCCGTGTCCTGGTTGCCCAGCGCGGCCAGGACGGGCGCCGGCCGATCGTGGTGATCGGCAAGGACACCCGCATTTCCGGTTACATGTTCGAAGCGGCACTGGAAGCCGGCCTGGTCGCCGCCGGCGCCGACGTACAGCTGCTGGGGCCGATGCCGACCCCGGCGGTGGCGTTCCTGACCCGCACGCTGGGCGTGGACGCCGGCATCGTCATCAGCGCCTCGCACAACCCGCATTACGACAACGGCATCAAGTTCTTCTCGGCCCAGGGCGAGAAGCTCGACGATGCCACCGAACTTGCCCTGGAAGCGGCGCTGGACGTTCCGTTCACCACCGCCGAATCGGAGAAGCTGGGCAAGGCATCGCGTGCGCGTGAAGCGGTCGGCCGCTACATCGAGTTCTGCAAGGCCAGCGTGCCGCGCGCGTTCGACCTGCGTGGCGTGCGCCTGGTGCTGGATTGCGCACACGGCGCCACCTACCAGATCGCACCCCTGCTGTTCCGCGAACTGGGGGCCGAGGTGATCGGCATCGGTGCCGAGCCCAACGGCGTCAACATCAACGCCGGTGTGGGTTCCACCCATATCGACAACCTGGCGGCCAAAGTCCGCGAGACCCGTGCCGATCTCGGCATCGCGTTCGATGGTGATGGCGACCGTGTGCTGATGGCCGACGACCAGGGCAACCCGGTCGACGGTGACGACCTGCTGTACATCCTGGCCCGCGCCTGGAAGGACGAAGGCCGCCTGCGCGGCCCGGTGGTCGGAACGCTGATGAGCAACTACGGCGTGGAGAAAGCTTTCGCCGATCTGCAGATCCCGTTCGTGCGCAGCAACGTTGGTGACCGCTACGTGCACCAGGCATTGGTCGAAGGCGGCGGTGTACTCGGTGGGGAAGCGTCGGGCCATCTGCTGTGCCTGGACCGGGCCACCACCGGTGATGGCATCGTCAGCGCTCTGCAGGTGCTGGTCGCGCTGCGCAACAGTGGGCAGACCCTGCGCCAGGCACTGAAGGGCCTGGTGCGGGTGCCGCAGAAGACCGTCAACGTGCGTCTGGGCAATGTCTCGGCCAAGGCCACGGTGCAGTCTGAAAGCGTGCAGTCCGCGCTGGCTGTGGCGCAGCAGGCCGTAGCCGGCCGTGGCCGCGCGTTCCTGCGGCCGTCCGGTACCGAGCCGGTGGTTCGGGTCACCGTGGAAGCCGATGACGCTACGCTGATGCAGCAGACGCTGGACCGCTTGTCCGCTGCGGTGCGTGAAGCCGCCAGCTGAGGCGACTGCGCATCCGTACAAAGAAAGCGCCCCGGAATTCCGGGGCGTTTTCTTTTGCGGCGGCCCGGGTGGATGGCGTGTTCAGGGCCCCGGCACCATCTTCTTCTGGCGTGCCTTGAACCCATTGAACAGCGGCGCGATCAGCGGGTTGTAACTCAGGCGGATGCGCTTGCGCAGCCAGTTGGCCGGGCGGTTGCGGATCGCGAAACGATAGATGCGTTCCGGGTCGCCACCGATCACGTTGCGGCCGAACGGGTGGGTGGTGTGCAGGTAGCGGAAGCCCTGCTCGCGCGCCACTTCGATGTGATCCTGGTCGAAATCACCGTACGGCCAGCACAAGGTATCGGACACGTCGCCAAGCTTGTCCTGCAGGACTTCGCGCGAGATCGCCAGATCCCGGCTCAGGCCCGCGCGGCGCTGCGCACGGTCCAGATCGTCACGGCGCAGCCAGCGGGTGTGGGTATGGGTGTGGCAATGCACTTCGAAGGTGCCGGCGGCGATGGCCGCACGTGCTTCGCTCCAGCGCATCATCACATCGTCACTGCGGTCCTGCTCGTAGATCGCCGCTTCGCAGCCGCGATGGTCCGGCGTCGACGGCAGCGTCGCTCCGGCAATGCCGGCATGCGGACGTTCCGGGCCTTCGCCCATCCAGCCGGTGACCACGAACACCACGGCATGCATGCCGTACTTCTGCAGGATCGGATGGGCATACACCCAGTTGTCCAGGTAGCCATCGTCGAAGGTGATGACGATCGACTTGCGCGGCACCGGCTTGCCGGCCAGGAAGCCGGCGTACTGGTCCAGCGTCAGTGAGGTCCAGCCATTGCCTGCCAGCCACGCGATCTGGCTTTCGAAGTTTTCCGGCGACACGGTGATCATGCCCGGCGAAGGGCTGACATGGTGGTGCATCAGCACCGGAACGGTTCGCGCATCAGCCATGTCCCAGCTCCTTCAGCCACTGGTGGTAGTAGTGTTCGGTGGCTTCACCGTGGCCGTCCGGCGTGAAGCGGTGTGCGCCGTGCATCCAGTCCCAGCCAGCGCGGCCCATCTGCCGCCGCCGTTCCGGGTCGTCCACCAGCAGGCGCAAGGCACCTGTCAGGGCGGCATTGTCTCCCAAACGGGTGAGGATCGCATTGCTGCCATCGACCACCATCTCCGGCACGCCACCCACCCGCGTGGCTACGATCGGTACGCCCACATAAGCCGCTTCCAGGAACACGGTGCCGGCCGCTTCCTTGTGCGAGGCCAGCGCGAAGATGTCGAAGCCGGCCATCAGCCGGCAGGCTCCATCGCGGTAGCCGAGCAGGTGCACCTGGCGCTGCAGGCCGTGCTCGGCGCACATCGCCTGCAGTCGTTCCGTCACGGCCTGACCATCACCGACGATCACCAGGTGCAGGTCCGGGTTGGCCTTGCACAACGGGATCATCGCCTGCAGCAGGTCGGCATGGCCCTTGGGCTCGCGCAGTACCGCCACGCAGCCGACCACGATGTCCTGTTCGCCGAAACCGAGCTCGGCACGCACCTGCGCGCGCGCGTCCTGCAGGCACTGCCAGGGATCGGCCTTGCGGATCTCGCTCCAGCGCGGCGGAACCGCGATCGGCGGCACGATGCCGATGCGCTCGGCCGGAATGCCACGGTCGGCCAGCAGTTGCTTGACGAAACTGCTGACGGTCAAAACCCGGTGCGGAAGCCCGGTATAGGTCAGCAGCGAATTGACCGGGCTCATCAGGTGGCGCGAGCGCACCACCAGCGGCGTGCCGCCCAGGCGTGCACCGGCGGCGGCGATCAGCGCATCGCGGCGGCTGGTGGTGTTGACCACGTCGTAGCGTTCGCGACGCACCAGTCGCGATACCGACCACACGCCGCGCAGCAGGCGCGCCAGGCCTCCCATGCGCAGCGTATGCACGGTGAAACCGTCGTCGCGTGCCAGTGTGGCCAGGCGCGCATCGGGCTGGCACAGCAACGACACTTCATGGCCACGCGCGCGCATCACCTGCATGTGCCGGAAGATGTAGATCTCCTGCCCGCCCATTCCCTTGGCGGATTCGGTATGCAGGATGCGCAGCGGACGGTTCATGCAGGATCGGTCCTTGAAGTTCAGCGGTTGCGGAAGCGGGTCAGCGCTTCCCATGCGGAGCGGATGGCGGCGGCGTCCGGCGCCTGCTGCGGCAGCGGACGGTAGTGCCGGTCGAGCGCGGTGGCGTTGCCGAACTTGTCGAACACGTAGATGGCATCGCCATGGCGTACCGCGCGCTGCGACCAGCTCTCCACCACCAGCGCACGTTCGCTGGTGGTGGGCGCGGCCAGCAGGTCCTGGCCAGTACTGAAGTCGCTCAGTGCGTTCTCGCAGCCCAGTGCGTGGCGCATCAACGTCGGCACCCAGTCCTCATGCGAACTGGTGCGCATCTCATGGCCGCTGGCCTGGCCTGGCCAGTGCAGCACGAACGGCACCTGCAGCTGGTAGTCGGAGAAGTTGCCGTTGTGGCCCCAGTAGTTCAGCTTGAGGTCGTTGAACTCTTCGGCATGGTCACCGGTGACCAGCACGATGGTGTTCTCGGCCAGGCCTTGTGCGCGAAGGTCGTCCAGCAGCGAGCCGACCAGGCTGTCGGCGTAGTGCACGGCGGTGCGGTAGCGGTTGAGCTCCGGCGTCGGGTCGTGGTCCGGGCCGAAGGACAGGAAGTCGATCTCCTTGGCCATCGGCGTGGCCACCGGCGGGTAGCTGGCGGGCAGGTGGTAGCCGGCGTGGGTGGAGTCGAGGAACACGAAGCCGAACCACGGGTGCTGCGCGGCCTGGCTGGTGCGGATGTCGTTCTGCAGCGCGGTGACGATGGCTGCGTCACGCTTGTCGGGTGTCAGGGCGGAGGGGCCCTGGTGCAGCTGGTCGCGTACGTCGGCGAAGGCGGTGCGGTCGAACTCCGGGCTGTACAGCGGCGCGCTGCCGTACAGGTGCAGGTCGTAGCCCTGCTGGCCCAGCACCTGGAACAGCTGCGAGCCGCGCTGTTCGTCCAGCATGCTCTGCCAGTAGCCGCCGGGCAGGCCGTAGAGCAGGCCGAACAGGCCGTAGCGGGTGGCATTGCCGGTGCTGAAATGCTGGTCGTATACGCGCGAAGCCTGTGCCAGTGCCGTCGTATTGGGCATCAGCTGCGGCGTCATGGCGTCCTGGCGCAGCGACTCCAGCACCACCATCAGCACATTCGGCCGATATGGGTTCTGGCAGCGCAGGGGCTGCAGCGGATACAGCAGCTGCGCATGGCGCGGGTCAGGCAGGCCGGCCTGCTGTTCGCTGACAACGCCCAGTTTGCGCATGAAGCTCTTTGCGGTGATCGGCTGTGCCCAGGGCAGGTAGTTCCACTGCGCGATGACATCGCGGTCGCCGCGGGCATCGTAGTAGGCGGTGGCGACCTGGCCGCCCCCCATCAGCAGAGCGACCACCGCCCAGGCCTGCAGGACCCGGCGGCGGCGGGGCAGGGCGGGCAACAGCTTCCAGCATGCCCAGGCCAGCAGGCCTTCGGCGGCGAAGATGGCGGCGACCAGCAGTCCGGCCTGCAGCCAGGTTTTCCAGGACAACGCGACCTGGTCCTGCAGCGCGCCGCCGAACACCATGTTCACCACCATGGCATTGAGGTGGAACCGATACAGAGTGAAAACCTTCGCATCAACCAGCAGCAGGCACAGCCACAGGCCCTGCAGCAGCACGGCGCTGATGCTCAGCGTGCGCGCGCTGCGCGGCCACAGGCCCAGCAGCAGCGGCAGCAGGCCTGCGAGGGCACCGAAGGCGAGCAGATGCCCCGGCAGAGCGACCGACAGGTAAACCAGGCCGATTGCGCCACCGGGGTTGTCGGCCAGCGGTACGTTGCCGAGCGTGATCGCCATCGCCAGCAGCGCGTTGCCGGCCACGAACAGCGACCACCAGGCCAATCGGCGCCAGTGACGTGCCGGGCCAGAGGGCAGGGAGGTGTTGGCAGAAGGAGCAGCAGGGCGCATGAAGGACGGAGGCGGCAGGTGGAGCAGGGGCGGGAGTCCCGGTTGTGACGGAATCGTTAATCCGCGCGCGGGTTGCGCATTGTATCGGTTTGTTTCTTCGTATCGAGTGGCGTCCCCCGGGCGATCTGTCACAATGTTCAGGTGGGCCATGAATGCGCTGGCCCTTCCAGACCCAACGACAAGCCAGGAACCGCTGTGAGCCAGATCCCCACCCTCGACATCACCCGTTTCGACAGCGACCGCGAGGCCTTCGTGGCCGAGCTGGGCGCGGCCTACCGCCAATGGGGATTCGCGGGCATCCGCAACCACGGCATCCCGCAGGCCGACATCGACGCGGCCTACGATGCCTTCAAGGCCTTCTTCGCCCTGCCGGAGGAGGTCAAGCGCAAGTACCACGTGGCCGGCAGTGGCGGCGCCCGCGGCTACACCCCGTTCGGCGTGGAGACCGCCAAGGGCTCCAAGCATTTCGACCTGAAGGAGTTCTGGCACATCGGTCGCGAGATCGCCGACGACTCCAAGTACCGTGACGTGATGGCGCCGAACCTGTGGCCGACCGAGGTCGAGGGCTTCCGCGAGCGCGGTTACGGCCTGTACCAGGCGCTGGACAACCTGGGGTCGCGCGTGCTGTCGGCGCTGGCCCTGCACATCGGCCTGCCGGAAGACTTCTTCGCCGACAAGACCAACTTCGGCAACTCGATCCTGCGCCCGATCCACTACCCGCCGATCACCACCGACGACATCCCGAACGTGCGTGCCGGCGCGCATGGCGACATCAACTTCATCACCCTGCTGGTCGGTGCCAGCGCCGCGGGCCTGGAAGTGCAGTCGCACGAGGGCGAGTGGGTGCCGTTCACCTCGGACGCGGACACCATCGTGGTCAATATCGGCGACATGCTGCAGCGCCTGACCAACCACGTGTATCCGTCGACCATCCACCGCGTGGTCAACCCCCCGGGCGAGCTGGCCCGCCAGCCGCGCTACTCGGTGCCGTTCTTCCTGCACCCGAACCCGGACTATCTGATCGACGTGCTGCCGTCCTGCATCACCCCGGAGAACCCGAGCCGGTACCCGGAGGCGATCACCGCCCACGGCTTCCTCGAGGAACGCCTGCGCGAGATCAAGCTGAAGTAATGAGAAGTGAGGCCGCCGAAAGGCGGCCTTTTTCTTTGCAGTGACCCGTCCTGCACCCGCGGTAGTGCCGGCCGCTGGCCGGCAAGTCCAAAGCCAAAGCGGCTCTGGGTTTCTGCTGGTTGGGCGGGGCGGTGTGGGTTGGCAGGACACGCCGTGAACCCGTCCATGAAGTGACCTCCGACAGTTTCCCGGTGACGGTGGGTAAATCGCGATTTCCGGTAGGTGTCGACCTTGGTCGACACGGTAGATCCACGCCATGGGTGCGGGCAGCTATCCGCACTGCCGCTTTTGCTTTTGATCTTCTTATTTCTTTCCGTGGCGGGCGGAACCGCCGGAATGTGTCAGAGGCCGGGCGGGTGGGGCTGCGCAGGGGCGTGAGCCGCATGGGCCCGAGGCATGCCTCGGGCGCGTTGGGCAGGACGCCCAACCCGGGTCTTGCTCGTGTGTGCAGGACGGCGCCCACGAGCAAGCGGCGACCGAGCTTACAGGGGGGAGGGCGCTTTGCTTGCGAAGCACTGCTTCGCAAGCGCCAGAACGCACAGCCGCCAGCGGCTGGGCCGGGCCCCGGAGGGGGACTTGCAGCGCCCCCTGCGCAGTCCCACCCGCCCGGCCAAGCCCCAAATCCAACCGGGCTCTCCGCGACCAACCCAACCCCACCCCCGCCACGAGGGGCTGCGCCGTTGGCTGAAAATCCATGTAACCGCTTACACGGAAACGGATTTTTGCCGTAACGGGTATCATGACCGGCTGACTTCACACAGGAGCCACCCGCTCATGCGCCGCAAGATCGTCGCCGGAAACTGGAAGCTGCATGGCAGCCGTCAATTCGCCAATGAACTGCTGGGGCAGGTCGCCGCCGGGCTGCCGCTGGAGGGGGTGGACGTGGTGATCCTGCCGCCGCTGCCCTACCTGGGGGAGCTGGTCGAGGACTTCGGCGAGACCGGCCTGGCCTTTGGCGCGCAGGACGTGAGCAGCAACGAGAAGGGCGCCTACACCGGCGAGGTCTGCGCCGCCATGCTGGTCGAGGTCGGCGCCCGCTATGGCCTGGTCGGCCATTCCGAGCGCCGCCAGTACCACCACGAAAGCAGCGAGCTGGTCGCACGCAAGTTCGCCGCCGCCCTGCACGCCGGCCTGGTGCCGGTGCTGTGCGTGGGCGAGACCCTGGAGCAGCGCGAGGCCGGGCAGACCGAAGCGGTCATCGCCGGCCAGCTGGCGCCGGTGCTGGAGCTGGTCGGCGCGGCCGGTTTCGCCAAGGCCGTGGTCGCCTACGAGCCGGTCTGGGCCATCGGTACCGGCCGTACCGCCACCAAGGAGCAGGCGCAGCAGGTGCACGCGTTCATCCGTGGCGAAGTCGCGCGTATCGATGCTAGAATCGCTGATTCACTGCCCATTGTTTACGGCGGTAGCGTGAAGCCCGACAATGCCGGGGAACTGTTCGCGCAGCCGGATGTCGATGGTGGGCTGGTCGGCGGCGCCTCCCTGGTGGCCGCGGACTTCCTGGCCATCGCACGGGCGGCGGCCGCGAACTAATCCTAGAAGTTTTGTCCGAGGGCGGTTTCCAATGCTGATGTTGATCCTCAATGTCGTCTACGTGCTGGTCGCTGTGGCCATGATCGCGCTGATCCTGATGCAGCGTGGCTCGGGTGCGGCGGCGGGTTCGGGCTTTGGTGCCGGTGCCTCGGGTACGGTGTTCGGTGCGCGCGGCGCCTCGAACTTCCTGTCCAAGTCGACCAAGTGGCTGGCTGTCGTGTTCTTCGGCATCAGCCTCTTCATGGCCTGGTATGCCGGTCATGGCAGCCGCCCGGCGGCCGACCAGGATCTGGGCCTGATGTCCGCACCGGCGGCAGTCGCTCCGGCGGCTCCGGCGGGTGAACTGCCGGCCGTTCCGAAGGCCGATGCGGTCCCGGCCGCCCCGGTTCCGGCCGCGAATGTGCCGGCTCAGGCGGAATCTTCGGTTTCTGGTGAAGAAAAGCCTTCGGAAGGCTCCCAGAAAGACTGAAGCCGGTTACAATACGCGGCGCATCGGGAAGATAGTCTGATGTGATCGTTTGCCCAGGTGGCGGAATTGGTAGACGCACTACCTTGAGGTGGTAGCGACGCAAGTCGTAGGGGTTCGAGTCCCCTCTTGGGCACCATTTGTAAGTAAAGCGGGTTCGTCTGGCGCGCAAGGCGCCAGGCAGATTTCCGTCCACTCCCCCATGCCAAAGCGCCTGCAGGCGCGGCGGCAGAGGCAAGAGAGAATCGCTGTGCTGGCCGAATATTTGCCGTCTCTGCTGTTTCTGATCGTTGCCACCGGTATCGGCATTACGCTGATGCTGGTTGGTCGATTCCTCGGTCCCCGCCGCCCCGATCTGGAAAAGCTGTCGCCGTACGAGTGCGGCTTCGAGGCCTTCGAAGACGCGCGCATGAAGTTCGACGTGCGCTACTACCTGATCGCGATCCAGTTCATCGTCTTCGACCTGGAAATCATCTTCATCGTGCCGTGGACCCAGGTCTTCATGGAGCTGGGTGCCCGTTCGCTCATCACCATGGGCCTGTTCGTCGGCATGCTGTTCCTCGGTTTCATTTACGTCTGGAAGAAGGGAGCGCTGGAATGGGAGTGATTCAGACTCTCGATGGCCTCATGAACAACCCCACGCCGGAAGGCCGGGTTGATGACATCCTGCGGCCGGAAGGCGACAACCCGCTGCTGGAAAAGGGCTTCGTCACCACCAGCGTCGATGCACTGCTGAACTGGGCGCGCACCGGCTCGATGTGGCCGATGACCTTCGGTCTGGCCTGCTGCGCGGTCGAGATGATGCATGCCGGCGCCGCGCGCCTGGACCTTGACCGCTACGGCGTGGTGTTCCGCCCGTCGCCGCGTCAGTCCGACGTGATGATCGTGGCCGGTACCCTGGTCAACAAGATGGCCCCGGCGCTGCGCAAGGTCTACGACCAGATGCCGGACCCGAAGTGGGTCATCTCGATGGGTAGCTGCGCCAATGGTGGCGGCTATTACCACTACTCCTATTCTGTGGTGCGCGGCTGTGATCGCGTGGTGCCGGTGGACGTCTACGTCCCGGGCTGCCCGCCGACCGCCGAGGCGCTGGTGTACGGGATCCTGCAGCTGCAGAAGAAGATCTGGCGTACACAGACCATCGCCCGCTGACCCCTTCACCTGACAAGAGCGCGCCAAGCCCCCATGGCAGAGCAAGCATCCTTCATCGACCGACTCTCCGCACGTTTCGCAGGTGCGAAGGTCATCGTGGTCGAACCCCGCGGCGAAGTGACGCTGGAAGTGCCTGCCGCCGAGTGGCACGCCACCGCCCTGGCGCTGCGTGACGAGTTTGGTTTCGAGCAGGCCGTGGATCTCTGCGGCGTCGACTACCTCGGTTATGGCTCCGACGAATGGGACACCGCCGACGTGTCCTCGCAGGGCTTCAGTCGTGGCGTCGAAGGCAAGGCCCAGGGCCGTTTCGCGTGGGGCGAGTTCCCCACCGAGGAAAACGGCGCCGACGGTGCCCGCCCGCAGCACATGCCGACCCAGCGTTTCGCCGTGGTCGCCCAGCTGCGTTCGTACCAGCACAACCTGATGATGCACCTGCGCTGCTTCGCCCCTGACGAAGCGCTGCCGGTGGTGTCCTCGCTGACCGGCATCTGGCCGGGCCTGAACTGGTTCGAGCGCGAAGCGTTCGACCTGTACGGCGTGATCTTCGAAGGCCACCCGGACCTGCGCCGGATCCTGACCGACTACGGTTTCGTCGGCCATCCGTTCCGCAAGGACTTCCCGCTGATCGGCAATGTCGAAGTCCGCTACGACGAAGAAAAGAAGCGCGTGATCTACGAACCGGTCACCTCGGTGGAGCCGCGTGTCGGCGTGCCGCGCGTGATCCGCGACGACGCCCGTCTGCAGACCGCAGAAGGTGAGCGCGCGCAGGAGGCAGTGAAGTGAGCCACGTACACCAGGCCGGCGAAGCCTTCGCCAGCAACGCCGCCGAAAGCCGGCAGGAAATCCGCAACTACACCATGAACTTCGGCCCGCAGCATCCGGCCGCGCACGGTGTGCTGCGCCTGATCCTGGAAATGGACGGCGAAACCATCATGCGCGCCGACCCGCACGTGGGTCTGCTGCACCGTGGTACCGAAAAGCTGGCCGAGTCCAAGCCGTTCAACCAGTCGATCGGCTACATGGATCGCCTGGATTACGTGTCGATGATGTGCAACGAGCACGCCTACGTGCGCGCGATCGAGACCCTGATGGGCATCGAAGCGCCGGAGCGTGCGCAGTACATCCGCACCATGTACGACGAAATCACCCGCATCCTCAACCACCTGATGTGGCTGGGCTCCAACGCGCTCGACCTGGGTGCGATGGCGGTGATGCTGTATGCCTTCCGCGAGCGCGAAGAGCTGATGGACTGCTATGAAGCGGTCTCCGGCGCGCGCATGCACGCGGCGTACTACCGTCCGGGCGGTGTCTACCGCGACCTGCCGGACCACATGCCGAAGTACAAGGAATCGCGCTGGCACAAGGGCAAGGCGCTGAAGCAGCTCAATGCTTCGCGCGAAGGCTCGCTGCTGGACTTCCTGGAGAACTTCACCGTCGAGTTCCCCAAACGCATCGACGAATACGAAACCCTGCTGACCGACAACCGTATCTGGAAGCAGCGTACCGTCGGCATCGGCGTGGTCACTCCGGAACTGGCCCACCAGTGGGGCATGACCGGCGTGATGCTGCGTGGCTCGGGCATTGCCTGGGACCTTCGCAAGAAGCGTCCGTATGCCAAGTACGATGCCGTCGATTTCGACATCCCGCTGGGCAAGGAAGGCGACTGCTACGACCGCTACCTGGTCCGTGTTGCCGAAATGCGCGAGTCCAACCGCATCATCAAGCAGTGCGTGGCGTGGCTGAAGGCCAACCCCGGCCCGGTCATGGTCAAGAACTTCAAGGTCGCTCCGCCCAAGCGCGAGGACATGAAGGACGACATGGAAGCGCTGATCCACCACTTCAAGCTGTTCAGCGAAGGCTATTGCGTGCCGGCCGGTGAAACCTACGCTGCAGTGGAAGCGCCCAAGGGCGAGTTCGGCTGCTACCTGGTTTCCGACGGCGCCAACAAGCCGTTCCGCGTGCACCTGCGCGCACCGGGCTTCGCCCACCTGTCCTCGATCGATTCGATCGTGCGCGGCCACATGCTGGCCGACGTGGTGGCGATGATCGGTACCTACGACCTGGTGTTCGGCGAGGTTGACCGGTAATGCCGTCCGCCACGCCAACGCCCGCTGCAGGCAGCCGGCGCAAGCCGGCGCCGCAGTTTCTGGAATTTCACGTTATGCATTTCGCTGAGGTCGGCCGATGAAGGCGACAGGTAATTTCGAGGCGGCGCGCGACGTCGACCCGATGGTGGTGCTGAGCGACAAGACCCGCGCTCACATCGATCACTGGCTGTCCAAGTTCCCGCCGGACCGCAAGCGCTCTGCCGTGCTGCAGGGCCTGCATGCGGCCCAGGAGCAGAACGAGGGCTGGCTGACCGACGAACTGATCGCCGGCGTGGCCAAGTACCTGGACCTGCCGCCGGTGTGGGCCTACGAGGTCGCCAGCTTCTACTCGATGTTCGAGACCGAGAAGGTGGGCCGCAACAACGTGGCCATCTGCACCAACATCAGCTGCTGGCTCAATGGCGCCGAGGACATCGTCCGCCATTGCGAGAAGAAGCTGGGCATCAAGCACGGTGAATCGACCCCGGACGGCCGCGTCTACCTCAAGCGCGAGGAAGAGTGCCTGGCCGGCTGCGGTGGCGCGCCGATGATGGTCATCAACGGTCACTACCATGAGCGTCTGACCCTGGAAAAGGTCGACGAGCTGCTGGACGGGCTGGAGTAAGGGCATGGCACATCACCACGAATCCAAGGGTCCGGTCGGCCCCGCGCCGCTGCCGCACCAGGTGGTCTACACCACCCTGCATTACGACACCCCGTGGTCGTACGAAAGCTACCTGAAGACCGGTGGCTACGCCGCCCTGCGCAAGATCCTCGAAGAGAAGATCCCGCCGGAGCAGGTCATCGAGATGGTCAAGGCCTCGGGCCTGCGCGGCCGCGGTGGCGCAGGCTTCCCGACCGGCCTGAAGTGGTCCTTCATGCCCAAGGGCAACATGCAGAAGTACATCCTCTGCAACTCGGACGAATCCGAGCCGGGCACCTGCAAGGATCGCGACATCCTGCGCTACAACCCGCATTCGGTGGTGGAAGGCATGGCGATCGCCTGCTACGCCACCGGTTCGACCGTGGGTTACAACTACCTGCGCGGTGAGTTCCACCACGAGCCGTTCGAGCACTTCGAGCAGGCCCTGGCCGACGCCTATGCAAATGGCTGGCTGGGCAAGAACGTGATGGGCTCGGGCGTGGACATCGACATCTACGGTGCGCTGGGCGCCGGCGCATACATCTGCGGCGAAGAAACCGCGCTGATGGAATCGCTGGAAGGCAAGAAGGGCCAGCCGCGCTACAAGCCGCCGTTCCCGGCCAACTTCGGCCTGTACGGCAAGCCGTCGACGATCAACAACACCGAAACCTACGGCTCGGTGCCGGCGATCATCCGCAACGGTCCGGAGTGGTTCAAGGGCCTGAGCCTGACCGCCAACGGCGGTCCGAAGTGCTTCTCGGTGTCCGGCTGCGTGCAGAACGGCGGCAACTTCGAAGTGCCGCTGGGCACCAAGTTCCACGACCTGCTGGAAATGGCCGGTGGCCTGCGTCCGGGCCGCACCCTCAAGGGCGCGATCCCGGGCGGCGTGTCGATGCCGGTACTGACCGCGGCCGAGCTGCAGGATCTGCCGATGGACTACGACACCATCCGTGCGCTGGGCTCCGGCCTGGGTTCGGGTGCGATCGTGGTGCTCGACGACAGCGTCTGCTGCGTCAAGTTCGCCTGCCGCATCAGCCAGTTCTTCCACAAGGAATCGTGCGGCCAGTGCACCCCGTGCCGTGAAGGCACCGGCTGGATGCACCGCGTGCTGGAGCGCATCGTCGCCGGCAAGGCCACGATGGAAGACCTGCACCAGCTGAAGGCGGTGGCCGGCCAGATCGAAGGCCACACCATCTGTGCGTTCGGTGAAGCGGCTGCATGGCCCATCCAGGGCTTCCTGCGCCAGTTCTGGGACGAATTCGAGTACTACATCGTCAACGGTCATTCGATGGTTGACGGCAAGAAGGTGGAGGCAGCCGCCGCATGAGCGCGCAACCCGTAAACCCGAACGTGCCACCGGACCACGTGACCATCGAAATCGATGGCAAGTCGCTGGTCGTGCCCAAGGGTTCGATGATCATCCAGGCGGCCGACAAGGCCGGCATTTCGATTCCGCGCTTCTGCTACCACGAGAAGCTGCCGATCGCCGCCAACTGCCGGATGTGCCTGGTGGACGTGGAGAAGTCGCCGAAGCCGGCGCCGGCCTGCGCCACCCCGGTGATGGACGGCATGAAGGTCGCCACCCGCAGCGAAAAGGCACTGAAGTTCCAGCGCTCGGTGATGGAGTTCCTGCTCATCAACCACCCGCTGGACTGCCCGATCTGCGATCAGGGCGGCGAGTGCGAGCTGCAGGACGTGTCGCTGGGCTATGGCCGTTCGGTCAGCCGCTTCAACGAGCGCAAGCGCGTGGTGCCGGACGAGGACATGGGCCCGCTGGTCGCCACCGAGATGACCCGTTGCATCCAGTGCACCCGCTGCGTCCGCTTCACCGCCGACGTTGCCGGTACCTACGAACTGGGTGGCATGTACCGCGGTGAGAACCTGCAGATCGGTACCTTCGACGGCAAGCCGCTGACCACCGAGCTGTCCGGCAACGTCGTCGACGTCTGCCCGGTCGGCGCGCTGACCAACAAGGTGTTCCAGTTCCGCGCCCGCCCGTGGGAACTGACCGCGCGCGAATCGCTGGGCTACCACGACGCGATGGGTTCGAACCTGTTCCTGCACGTGCGTCGCGGCGAAGTGCTGCGCACCGTGCCGCGCGACAACGAAGCGGTGAACGAGTGCTGGCTGTCCGATCGTGACCGTTACTCGCACCAGGGCCTGTACAGCGAAGACCGTGCGGTCAAGCCGCTGCGCAAGGTCAATGGCGAGTGGAAGGAAGTGAGCTGGGCCGAAGGCCTGGCCGCGGCCGCCGAGATCCTCAAGGCCAACCAGGGCGACAACCTGGGCGTGCTGGTGCACCCGTCCACCTCGAACGAGGAAGGTGCGCTGCTGGCCCGCCTGGCCAAGGGCCTGGGCTCGAGCAACATCGACCACCGCATCAACAACCGCGATTTCTCCGACGCCGCCACCGCCGAAGTGTTCGGCCTGCCGCTGGCCGAGATCGAAGGCGCCGACCGCATCGTCGTTCTGGGCAGCAACATCCGCCACGAACTGCCGCTGCTGCACGCCCGCCTGCGCAAGGCGCAGACCACCAACGGCGCGAAGATCCACGTCGTCAACCCGGTGGACTTCGACTTCGCCTTCAGCATCGCCGGCAAGCAGATCGTCGCGCCGTCGAAGTTCGTCGACGCGCTGGCCAACGCCGAGCTGCGTTCGGCGGTGCAGGGCGGCAACAACACCGTGCTGATCGTCGGTGGCATCGCCGAAAACCATCCGCAGGCTGCCGCGATCCGCGCCGCCGCGCGTGACTTCGCTGCTGCGACCGGTGCCAAGCTGTGCCGCATCCCGCAGGGTGCCAACGCTGTTGGCCTGACCCGCGCAGGCGTGCTGCCGGCCGGCAAGGACGTCGCCGCGATGCTGGCGCAGCCGCGCCAGGCGTACGTGGTCTACGGCCTGGAGCCGGGCCTGGACTTCGCCGACGCTCCCGCCGCGCGCAAGGCGCTGGTCGGCGCCAAGGTGGTGGCCTTCAGCCAGTTCGCCTGCGTCTCCACCCGCGACGTTGCCGACGTGATCCTGCCGATCGGTGCGCTGCCGGAAATCGACGCCACCCTGACCAACCTCGATGGTCGCGAGCAGTCGGCGCGTGCCGGCGGCAAGCTGCCGGGCGAGGCCCGTGAGGGCTGGCGCGTGCTGCGCGCCCTGGGCGGTGAGCTGGCGGTAGCCGGTTTCGACTTCACCGACCTGGCCGGCCTGCGCGCCAGCCTGGCCCCGGTGTCGGTCGCCGTTGCCGCCTCGGCACAGCCGGTGGTTGCCGGCGAAGGCCTGGAAGTGGCTTCGACCGCCGCGATCTACCGCACCGATGCGGTGGTCCGTCGCGCCCCGGCGCTGCAGTCGCATCCGCTCAACAACGCCCCGCGCATCGTGCTGAACGCTGAAGATGCCGCTCGCCTGCAGCTGCAGGAAGGGCAGATGGCCAAGGTCGGCACCGATGCCGGCAAGGCCACCCTGCCGGTGGTGATCGACGCCCGCGTCGCTGCGGGTTCGGTCTGGATTGAATCGGGCCACGGCGCGACCGCGCCGCTGGGTGCCGCTCGCGTAACGGTGGTGGCTGCATGAACGAATTGCTGTTGAACGCGGTCGATCCGCTGCACCAGTGGCTGCTTGGCCTTGGTGACATCGGCGCGCTGATCTGGATCATCCTGAAGATCCTGGTGATCACCGTTCCGGTGATCATCTCGGTGGCCTTCTACGTGGTCTGGGAACGCAAGCTGATCGGCTGGATGCACGTCCGCCACGGCCCGATGTACGTGGGCATGGGCATCTTCCAGGCCTTCGCCGACGTCTTCAAGCTGCTGTTCAAGGAAGTGGTCCAGCCGAGCAGCGCCAACAAGGCGATCTACCTGCTGGCCCCGCTGATCACCCTGGCTCCGGCCTTCGCGGCCTGGTCGGTGGTCCCCTTCGATTCGCAGATCGTGCTGTCCAACGCCAACGCCGGCCTGCTGTACCTGCTGGCGATGACCTCGCTGGGCATCTACGGCATCATCCTGGCCGGTTGGGCATCCAACTCGAAGTATGCGTTCCTGGGTGCGATGCGCGCCTCGGCGCAGATGATCAGCTACGAAATCGCCATGGGCTTCGCCCTGGTCGGCGTGATGATCGCGTCGGGCAGCCTGAACCTGAGCAACATCGTGATGGCGCAGGCTGGCAATTCCGGTTTCTTCGACTGGTTCCTGCTGCCGCTGTTCCCGCTGTTCGTCATCTACTGGGTGTCGGGCGTTGCCGAAACCAACCGCGCGCCGTTCGACGTGGTGGAAGGTGAATCGGAAATCGTCGCTGGCCACATGGTCGAGTACTCGGGCGGTGCGTTCGCGCTGTTCTTCCTGGCCGAATACGCCAACATGATCCTGATCAGCTTCCTGATCTCGATCTTCTTCCTCGGCGGCTGGCTGAGCCCCATCCAGGGCTGGGTCAACTTCGGCGACGTCTCGCCGCTGGTCGACTGGATCTGGAAGGGCGGTGCACCGTGGCTGTTCGTCAAGGTGTTCTTCTTCGCCAGTGCCTACATCTGGTTCCGTGCCAGCTTCCCGCGCTTCCGCTATGACCAGATCATGCGCCTGGGCTGGAAGGTCTTCATCCCGCTGGCCATTCTGTGGATCGCGGTTACCGCCGTCATGGTGTTCTTCGGCGTGATTCAAAAGGGCGTCTAAGTGATGAACAGGATTACCCATTACTTCAAGAGCCTGCTGCTGCTCGAACTGCTGGGCGGCCTTTGGCTGACGCTGAAGTACAGCTTCAAGCCCAAGTACACGATGATGTACCCGATGGAGAAGTTCCCGCAGTCGCCGCGCTTCCGTGGCCTGCACGCCCTGCGCCGTTACCCCAACGGTGAAGAGCGCTGCATCGCCTGCAAGCTGTGCGAAGCGGTGTGCCCTGCATTGGCCATCACCATCGACTCGGCCAAGCGCGAAGACGGCACCCGCCGTACCACGCGCTATGACATCGATCTGTTCAAGTGCATCTTCTGCGGCTTCTGCGAAGAAAGCTGCCCGGTGGACTCGATCGTCGAAACCCACATCCTCGAGTATCACTTCGAGAATCGTGGCGAAAACATCGTTACCAAGCCGCAGCTGCTGGCCCTGGGCGACCGTCTCGAGTCCGAGATCGCCGAGCGTCGCGCCGCCGATGCCGCTTACCGCTGAGGTCGAGAGATGGATTGGGTAAATATCGCTTTCTGGGTGTTCGCCATCGCGGCAACGGTTTCGGCCGGTGCGGTGATCAGCGTGCGCAACCCGGTTCACGCCGTGCTCTGCCTGGTGCTGACCTTCTTCTCCATTGCCTGCGTGTGGCTGCTGGTCGGCGCCGAGTTCCTCGGCGTGGCGCTGGTGCTGGTCTACGTCGGCGCGGTGATGGTGCTGTTCCTGTTCGTGGTGATGATGCTCGACATCGACCCCACCAAGCTGCGTGAGGGCTGGGTCCGCTACCTGCCGGTCGGTCTCATTGTTGCCGTGGCGATGCTGGTGCAGATGCTGATCCTGATCGGCGTGAAGGGCAGGGCGGTCAACCCGTTCCCGGCCGACAACGCCGCCGCGGTCGCTGCCGACAGCTCCAACGTCACCTGGCTGGCGCGTACGCTGTTCACCGAGTACCTGCTGCCGTTCGAGTTCGCCGCCGTCATCCTGACCGTGGCCGTGGTTGCCGCCGTGATGCTGACCTTGCGCCGCCGTACCGGCGTGAAGAGCCAGAACCCGGGTGAGCAGACCATGGTCAAGGCCGGCCAGCGCCTGCGCATGGTCAAGATGGGCGCCGAAGCGCCGGTCGTGCACAGCAACAGCAAGCCGGCCGCCGGCGAGGAGACCCAGCCGTGATTACCCTTGGCCACATCCTTGCGCTGGGCGCGGTGCTGTTCGCCATCAGCCTGGCCGGCATCTTCCTCAACCGGAAGAACGTCATCGTCCTGCTGATGTCGATCGAACTGATGCTGCTGTCGGTGAACATCAACTTCGTCGGCTTCTCGCGTCAGCTGGGCGATCCGTCCGGCCAGCTGTTCGTGTTCTTCATCCTGACCGTCGCCGCCGCGGAAGCCGCCATCGGCCTGGCGATCCTGGTGACCCTGTTCCGTACCCGCCGCACGATCAATGTCGGCGAAGTCGATTCGTTGAAGGGCTGATCCACAGATGGAAATCACTCTCTCCAAGAGTCTGTTGATCGCAGTGGTGCTTGCACCGCTGTTCGGCAGCATCATCGCCGGCCTGTTCGGTCGCCAGGTCAAGCGCTTCGGCGCGCAGACCATCACCATCCTCGGCGTCGCGGTTGCCTGCGGCCTGTCGATGTACACGCTCTACCAGTTGCTGTGGGGCGGTGCGCAGCCGTTCAACCAGAACATCTACACGTTCTTCGAAGTCGGTCAGTACTCGGCCCACGTCGGTTTCATGGTCGACAAGCTGACCGCGATGATGATGGTGGTGGTGACCTTCGTCTCGCTGCTGGTCCACATCTATACGATCGGCTACATGCAGGACGATCCGGGCTACCAGCGGTTCTTCAGCTACATCTCGCTGTTCACCTTCTCGATGCTCACCCTGGTGATGAGCAACAACTTCCTGCAGCTGTTCTTCGGCTGGGAAGCGGTGGGCCTGGTGTCGTACCTGCTGATCGGCTTCTGGTTCAAGCGCCCGACTGCGATCTTCGCCAACATGAAGGCGTTCCTGGTCAATCGCGTTGGTGACTTCGGCTTCCTGCTCGGTATCGCCGGCGTGCTGTGGGTGTTCGGCACCCTGGACTACTCGCAGGTGTTCTCGCAGGCCGGCATGCTGGCTGACCCGCGCGCCCAGCTGCAGATCTGGGACGGCACCATGTTCGGAATGCAGCTGCTGAACGAGCCGGTGATCTGGTCGATCGCCACCGTCATCTGCATCTGCCTGTTCATCGGTGCCATGGGCAAGTCGGCCCAGGTCCCGCTGCACGTGTGGCTGCCGGACTCGATGGAAGGCCCGACCCCGATCTCGGCACTGATCCACGCCGCGACGATGGTGACCGCCGGTATCTTCATGGTCACCCGCATGTCGCCGCTGTTCGAGCTGTCGCAGACCGCGCTGAACTTCATCCTGTTCATCGGTGCCACCACCGCGTTCTTCACCGGCCTGATCGGCATCGTGCAGAACGACATCAAGCGCGTCGTCGCGTACTCCACGCTGTCGCAGCTGGGCTACATGACGGTTGCACTGGGCGTGTCGGCGTACTCGGCCGCCGTGTTCCACCTGATGACCCACGCCTTCTTCAAGGCGCTGCTGTTCCTGGGTGCCGGCTCGGTCATCATCGCGATGCACCACGAGCAGGACATGCGCAAGATGGGCGGCCTGCGCAAGTACATGCCGATCACCTTCGTCACCATGTGGATCGGTACCCTGGCCCTGGTCGGTACGCCGTTCTTCTCCGGCTTCTACTCGAAGGACACCATCATCGAGGCGGCCGAGATCCACGCCCACATGCAGAACAGCTGGGTGGCCACCTATGGCTACTGGGCAGTGCTGGGTGGCGTGCTGGTGACCAGCTTCTACAGCTTCCGCCTGCTGTTCCTGACCTTCCACGGCAAGGAGCGCTTCCGCGACGCGCATGATGATCACGGCCATGCCCATGACGATCACCACGCCGCAGATGCGCACACTGCTGATGCCCATCATGGGGACGCGCACCATGACGACCACGGCCATGGCCACGGTCCGCATGAGCCGCACGAAACCCCGTGGGTGGTGACCCTGCCGCTGATCCTGCTGGCCATCCCGTCGATCGCCATCGGTTTCTTCAGCATCGGTCCGATGCTGCACGGCACCGACTGGGCCGGCCACCATGCACACGACGCAATCAAGGGCCAGGTCAACACGTTCTTCACCGGCATCGTCGATTTCTACGATCCGGCCAAGAACACCGTTGCCTTCCTGGGCGAAGAGTTCCACGGGCCGGTGGCGTTCGCGCTGCACGGCATGATGCTGCCGCCGTTCTGGCTGACCCTGGCGGGCTTCCTGCTGGCTGCGCTGTTCTACCTGTGGAAGCCGGACCTGTCGGGCAAGGCGCGCAAGACCTTCGCTCCGCTGGTGTCGGTGCTGGAAAACAAGTACGGCTTCGACAAGCTGTGGATCGATGGCTTTGCCGGTGGCAGCGTCAAGCTGGGCAAGGTCGCACGCTGGATCGACAGCAACATCGTCGACGGCGTGGTCAATCTTTCGGCACGTGTTGTGGACGTCGCAGCCGGCGTGCTGCGTCGTACCCAATCCGGTTTCCTCTATCACTACGCCTTCGCGATGATCATCGGCCTGATTGCCCTTCTGGGCGTGCTGATGCATTACCTGCGTTGATGACCTGTACGGAATAAGAAGACGTGTCGAACTGGCCTCTACTCAGTGTCCTCATCTGGCTGCCGATCATCGGTGGCGCCCTGATCCTTGCGATCCGTGATGCGCAGACCGCCCGCTGGGCGTCGCTGGGCGTAGCGGTGCTGACGTTCGTGGCGAGCCTCTCGCTGCTGAGCGGCTACAACGCGGGCATCGACGGTCTGCAGTTCGTCGAGACCCATGCCTGGATCCCGGCGTACAAGATCGGCTACAACCTGGGCGTGGACGGCATCGCCGTGGCGCTGATCCTGCTGACCACCCTGGTCAGCGTGCTTGCCCTGATCGGCGCCTGGAGCGCCATCGACAAGCGCGTCAACCAGTACGTGGCCGCCTTCCTGATCCTGGAAGGCGTCACGGTCGGTATCTTCTCGGCCACGGACGCGATGCTGTTCTACGTGTTCTTCGAGGCGATGCTGATCCCGATGTTCCTGATCATCGGTGTCTGGGGTGGTCCGCGTCGCATCTACGCCGCGCTGAAGTTCTTCCTGTACACCTTCCTCGGCTCGGTGCTGATGCTGGTGGCGCTGATCTACCTGTACATGAAGGGGGGCAGCTTCCAGCTGGCCGACCTGTACGCGCTGCCGCTGTCGGCCAAGGAACAGACCTGGATCTTCTTCGCCTTCCTGATCGCCTTCGCGGTCAAGGTGCCGATGTTCCCGGTCCACACCTGGCTGCCGGATGCCCACGTGGAAGCGCCGACCGCCGGTTCGGTGATCCTGGCCGCCATCGCCCTGAAGATCGGTGGCTACGGCTTCCTGCGCTTCAACCTGCCGATCGTCCCGGACGCGTCGCAGGAATGGGCGTGGCTGGTGATCGCGCTGTCGCTGATCGCGGTGATCTACGTCGGCCTCGTCGCCCTGGTGCAGGACGACATGAAGAAGCTGATCGCCTATTCGTCGATCGCGCACATGGGCTTCGTCACCCTGGGCACCTTCATCGCGTTGTGGCTGGTGCGTGAAGCCGGCAACGCCGATGCCGCACGCCTGGGCCTGCAGGGCGCCATGGTGCAGATGATCTCGCACGGCTTCGTGTCCGGTGCGATGTTCTCCAGCGTGGGCGTGCTGTACGACCGCATGCACAGCCGCCGCATCGCCGATTACGGCGGCGTGGTCAACGTGATGCCCTGGTTTGCGACCTTCGCCATGCTGTTCTTCATGGCCAATGCAGGCCTGCCGGGCACCAGCGGTTTCGTCGGCGAGTTCATGGTCATCCTCGCGGCCTTCCAGCGTAATCCGTGGATCGCGCTGGGCGCGGCCACCACCCTGATCATCGGCGCCGCCTACACCCTGTGGCTGTACAAGCGCATCTTCTTCGGTGAAGTGGCCAACAGCCACGTTGCCGAACTGAAGGACATCAACGGTCGCGAATGGCTGGTGCTGGGCGTGTTCGCCATCGGCGTGCTGGCCCTGGGCATCTACCCCAAGCCGCTGACCGACCTGATGGAGCCCTCGATCGCGAAGCTGGCGATGCAGATCGCATCCAGCAAGCTGCTGTAATTCCAGGATTTGATGATGACCACCTCGCCGCTGCTGCCATTGACCGCCGCTGACCTGCCACCGCTCGCTCCCGAGTTGGTGCTGATCGGCAGCGCCTTCGCCCTGATGATCCTCGACCTGTTCGTCAGCAACCGGAACAAGATCGTCACCCACCTGTTCTCGCTCGCTGCGCTGGCCGTGGTGCTGTTCATGCTGGCCACCGGCGTGGGCGGGCAGGGGGAGGTCTTCCATGGCATGTTCGTGCGTGATACCGCCGCGGACGTGATGAAGACCGGGATCGTGCTGCTCAGCGGCCTGACCCTGGTCTACGGCTGGCGCTACCTGCGCGACCGCAACCTGTTCCAGGGCGAGATCCCGGTGCTGATCCTGTTCGGCACCGCCGGCATGATGATACTGGTCTCGGCGGGCAGCCTGCTGATGGTCTACCTGGGCCTGGAACTGCTGGCGCTGTGCTCCTACGCGCTGGTTGCCAGCAACCGTGAGAACGGCCTGGCCTCGGAAGCGGCGATGAAGTACATCGTGCTGGGTTCGCTGGCTTCTGGCCTGCTGCTGTACGGCATGTCGCTGATCTACGGCGCCACCGGCAGCCTCCACCTGGACGTCATCCGCGAGGCCATCCCGCACTCGGAAGAGCGCGTGCTGCTGATCACCGGTGCGGTCTTCATGATCGCCGGCGTCGCCTTCAAGCTGGGTGCCGCGCCGTTCCACATGTGGCTGCCGGACGTGTACCAGGGCGCCCCGGCACCGATCGCGCTGTTCATCAGCTCGGCGCCGAAGCTGGCCGCCTTCGGCATGGCCTACCGCCTGCTGGAAATGGGCGTGGGCCCGCTGTCGACCGAACTGCAGCTGCTGATCGCCGGCCTGGCGGCGGTCTCGCTGGTCATCGGCAACCTGATGGCCATCGCGCAGAGCAACCTCAAGCGCATGCTGGCGTTCTCCACCGTCTCGCACATCGGCTTCCTGCTGATGGGCATTGCCGGTGGCGGCTCGCAGGGCTATGCCGCCGCATTGTTCTACGCACTGGCCTACGCCATCATGTCGACCGCCGCCTTCGGCGCGATCATCGCGCTGTCGCGTGCCGGCTTCGAAGCCGAGAACATCGAAGACTTCAAGGGCCTCAATGCCCGCAACCCGTGGATGGCCGGCCTGGTGCTGTGCATCATGGCGTCGCTGGCCGGCATCCCGCCGTTCCTGGGCTTCTGGACCAAGCTGGCGGTGCTGGGCGCGGCCGTCAACGGTGGCCTGCTGTGGCTGGCCATCCTCGGCGTGCTGTGTGCCGTGGTCGGCTGCTTCTACTACCTGCGCGTCATCAAGGTCATGTACTTCGATGAGCCGGTGGGCGAGGCCATGCCGCGCAGCAACGACCGCGTGCTGGGCCTGGTCCTGGGCGTGAACGCGCTGGCGCTGCTGGCGCTGGGCCTGGCATGGAACCCGATCATGGTCTGGTGCCAGCAGGCATTTGCGCATCTTGCATAAAAGTTGACACAAAGCTGCGCGATTCGTGTAATATGCGCAGCCTGAGTTGTCACTGCAGCGGTTCAGCCAGAACATCGTTGCGGTAGCCCTCCTCGAAAGAGCAGGGCAGCAGTTCAAACACTTCCGGTGCGGGGTGGAGCAGTCTGGCAGCTCGTCGGGCTCATAACCCGAAGGTCGCAGGTTCAAATCCTGCCCCCGCTACCAACTTCATATCGGCGCCAACCGATTTGATGAATGAGGGAAGGCTTGCATGTTTTGAAGCATTCACTCATAATTCCGCTTCTGATGCGGGGTGGAGCAGTCTGGCAGCTCGTCGGGCTCATAACCCGAAGGTCGCAGGTTCAAATCCTGCCCCCGCTACCAAGTAAAGAGATCGCCTTCGAAGTCCTGCTTCGAAGGCGTTTTTCTTTGCGGCTCTGGTTGATCCGCCGGGGCATGCCCGGCGAGCGAAGCGGCCGGTTTCAGGCGGGTCCAAGCCTTGCACCAGCGCGGTGCAGTCGCTATCATCAGCGGCCTAGCAATACCCCTGAAGGCGGCCTCCCAGCGGGAGTCCGGACCCGGAAGGAGGGCCGCAACCGGCAGGCACTGCAGGTTGCAACCGGAATCCAGTCACCGGAGTCTTTCCGGAAAAGGGGCCCAGCGGGCCCTTTGTCGTTTCCGGGGCGTCATGTTTCCATGCCGGCCAAGGCCGGCACCCAACCAAGAGATCAAGGCAGGCTGTGAGCGACAAGGCAACCGACATCGCGAATCTGCTCGCCCCGACCGTTGTGTCGCTGGGCCTGGAGCTGCTGGGCGTTGAGTATCTGCCGGCCCCCGGCGGTGCGACCCTGCGCCTTTACATCGACGTGCCGCTGGCTGAACAGCCCGAGCGCATCATCAATGTCGACGACTGCGAGCGGGTCAGCCGCGAAGTGTCGGCACAGATGGACGTCGAAGACCCGATCAGCGGCAACTACACGCTGGAAGTGTCTTCGCCGGGCGTCGATCGTCCGCTGTTCAACCTGGAGCAGTTCGGCCGTCACCTCGGCGAAATGGCCAAGGTCACGCTGAAGCTGCCGCAGGACAACCGTCGCCGCCTGCAGGGCCGCATCGAAGCCATCGACGAGACCGCAGGTGCCATCACCTTCATCGTCGACAAGGCCGAAGTGGTCGTGTCGGCCGACAACATCGACAAGGCACGGATCATGCCCGACTGGGTGGCGCTGGGGCTGGCCCCGAGCAAGCCGACCGGTCCGGCACCGAAGCGTCCGAAGCCGAACACGAATTCTTCTTCCAACGAGCCGGCGGCAAAGAAGCCGCGCGCGGAGTGAGCCAATGAGCAAGGAACTGTTGCTGGTAGTCGACGCGGTCGCCAACGAGAAGGGCGTGCCGCGTGAAGTGATCTTCGATGCCATCGAGGCCGCCCTGGCCTCGGCAGCGAAGAAGCGCTATCCCGACGAGGAAGTGCTGACCCGCGTGGTCATCGACCACAAGGATGGCAGCTACGAAACCTTCCGTCGCTGGGAAGTGGTGGCCGATGACGTGGTCATGGAATCGCCGGACCGCCAGATCCGCCTGATGGACGCCGTCGATGAAGCCGAAGGCGTGGACGTCGGCGACTACATCGAAGAGCAGATCGAGAACCCGGACTTCGGCCGCATTGCCGCCCAGGCCGCCAAGCAGGTCATCGTCCAGCGCGTGCGCGAAGCCGAGCGCCAGCAGGTCGTGGATGCATGGAAGGATCGCGTGGGTGAGCTGATCACCGGTGTGGTCAAGCGCGCCGAGCGCGGCAACATCTATGTCGACCTCGGTGGCAACGCCGAAGGCTTCATCCCGAAGGACAAGGGCATTCCGCGCGACGTGCTGCGCGCCGGTGACCGCGTGCGCGGCTACCTGGCCGAAGTCCGTTCGGAACCGCGTGGCCCGCAGCTGTTCATCAGCCGCGCCGCCCCGGAATTCATGATCGAGCTGTTCAAGCTGGAAGTGCCGGAAGTCGGCCAGGGCCTGGTGGAAATCAAGGCCTGCGCCCGCGATCCGGGCGACCGCGCCAAGATCGCCGTGCTCGCCCACGACCAGCGCACCGATCCGATCGGTGCCTGCATCGGCATGCGCGGTTCGCGCGTGCAGGCCGTGTCCAACGAGCTCAATGGCGAGCGCGTGGACATCGTGCTGTGGAACGACAACCCGGCCAACTTCGTCATCAACGCGATGGCGCCGGCCGAAGTGCAGTCGATCATCGTCGATGAAGACAAGCACTCGATGGACCTGGCTGTCGCGGAAGACCGCCTGGCCCAGGCGATCGGCAAGGGCGGCCAGAACGTGCGCCTGGCCAGCCGCCTGACCGGCTGGCAGCTCAACGTGATGACCCAGGACCAGGTCACCGCCAAGTCGGAGGCCGAGCAGGCTTCGGCCCGCCAGCTGTTCATGGACAAGCTGGAAGTGGACGAGGAAATCGCCGGCATCCTGGTCAGCGAAGGCTTCGGCACCGTCGAGGAAATCGCATATGTCCCGGTCGGCGAACTGCTGGCCGTGGAAGGTTTCGACGAAGACATCGTCGAAGAGCTGCGCGCTCGTGCCCGCGATGCGCTGCTCAATGAGGCCCTGGCAGTCGAGGAAGGCCTTGAAGACGGCCAGCCGGCGCAGGACCTGCTGTCCCTGAAGGGCATGGACGAAGCCACCGCGTATGCGCTGGCCGGCCACGGCGTGCGTACCAGTGAGGATCTGTCCGACCTGGCCGCCGACGAGGTCATGGACTTCGGCATCGAAGGGCTGGATCAGGCGCGCGCCGCTGCGCTGATCCTGGCCGCACGTGCCGAGGAGATCGCCCGACTGGAACGCGGCGAATGAGCCGGCAATGAACAGGGCCCTGAGCCGCTCAGGGCGTAGAATCCGCGCCACCTCCAGATGCGGGGGGGCGCCCACAAGATCATAGGATCCGAATGTCGCAGCAAACCACCATCCGCAAGCTTGCCGAACTGGTCAACACGCCGGTCGAAAAACTGCTGGAACAGCTGGCCGGTGCCGGCATGAAGTTCAGCGGTCCCGACCAGGTCGTGACCAGCACCGAGAAGGTGAAGCTCCTGGGCTTCCTTCGTCGTTCGCACGGCAAGCCCGAGCAGGCCCCGGAAGAAACTGATCAGTCTGCAAAGAAGATCACGCTCAACCGCCGGAAACAGCAGGAAGTGACGGTCAGTTCCGGTCGCAGCAAGACGACCGTGAATGTCGAGGTGCGCCAGAAGCGTACCTACGTCAAGGATGGTGCTCGCGCCATGACCCCGGACGAAGAGCGCGCCGACATCCTGCGCAAGCTGGAAGAGTCGCGTGCGCGCAACCTTGCCGAACAGCAGGCCCTGGCCGAGAAGGATCGTCTGCGCGACGAAGCCATCGTCCGTGCCCGTGAGGAAGAGGTTGCGGCCAAGGAACGCGCAGAGGCCGAGAAGAAGGCCGCCGAGGAAGCTGCGGCCGCCGCCAAGGCTGCCGAGGCGCTGGCTGCCAGCAAGCCCAAGCGCGCTCCGATCGATGAAACCGCGCCGCGCCCGCCGCGTGCTCCGGCCGCCGCTCCGGCTGCGCCGCGCAGCGCTCCGCCGCCGCCGCGCAACGACGACCGCAACAACCGCAGCGCGCCGCGCAACGAGCGTGGCCCGGGCGACCGTTTCGCCGGCCAGATGCACCTGTCGGCTGCCGACCGCGCGCGTCGTGGCAACAGCAACAACAGCAACACCCGTGGTCGTCCGGGCGGGCGTAACCAGGCCGGTGGCCGTCGCGACATGTCGCGCGGTGGCAACAATGCAGGTCCGCACGCCTTCGAGCGTCCGACCGCGCCGGTGGTGCGTGAAGTGGCGATCGGCGACACGATCACCGTGGCCGACCTGGCGCAGAAGCTCGCGCTGAAGGGCGGTGAGGTGGTCAAGGCGCTGTTCAAGATGGGCGTGATGGCCACCATCACCCAGTCCATCGACCATGACACCGCCGCGCTGGTGACCGAAGAACTCGGCCACAAGGCGATCCGTGCCAACGACAACGACGCCGAAGACGCACTGCTGGCCTCGACCGGTGAAAACCAGGGCGAAGCCACCCAGCGTCCGCCGGTGGTCACCATCATGGGCCACGTCGACCACGGCAAGACCTCGCTGCTGGATTACATCCGCCGCACCAAGGTCGCCACCGGCGAAGCCGGCGGCATCACCCAGCACATCGGTGCCTACCACGTGGATACGCCGAAGGGCGTGATCAGCTTCCTGGATACCCCGGGCCACGCGGCATTCACCTCGATGCGTGCGCGCGGCGCCAAGCTGACCGACATCGTGGTGCTGGTCGTGGCCGCCGATGACGGCGTCATGCCGCAGACCAAGGAAGCGATCCAGCACGCCCGTTCGGCGGGTGTGCCGCTGATCGTGGCGATCAACAAGATCGACAAGTCCGACGCCGACCCGATGCGGGTCAAGAACGAACTGCTGTCCGAGCAGGTCGTGGCCGAAGACTTCGGTGGTGACACCCAGATGGTGGAGATCTCGGCCAAGACCGGCCTGGGCATCGACGACCTGCTGGACGCCATCTCGATCCAGGCCGAACTGCTGGAACTGAAGGCCGTCGACGAAGGCCGCGCTTCGGGCGTGGTGATCGAATCGTCGCTGGACAAGGGCCGTGGCCCGGTCGCCACCGTGCTGGTGCAGCAGGGCCGCCTGAAGAAGGGCGACTACCTGGTGTGCGGCATCCAGTACGGCCGCGTGCGTGCGCTGTTCGACGAAACCGGCAAGCAGCCGGAGTTCGCCGGCCCGTCCATCCCGGTGCAGGTCCTGGGCCTGTCCGGCGTGCCGGAAGCGGGTGATGACTTCGTGGTCGTCGAGGACGAGCGCCTGGCCAAGGACGTTGCCCAGCAGCGTGAGACCAAGCGCCGTGAATCGCGCCTGGTCGCCACCGCCGGCAGCCGCATGGAAGACATCATGGCGACCCTGGGCAAGGGCGAGGGCCAGCAGGTCCTCAACCTGGTCATCAAGGCCGACGTGCAGGGTTCGGTGCAGGCCCTGAGCCAGGCACTGGTCGCGCTGTCCAACGAAGACATCCGCATCAACGTGATCCACTCCGGCGTGGGCGGCATCACCGAATCGGACGCCAACTCGGCCGCCGCTTCGAAGGCCACCGTCATCGGCTTCAACGTGCGTGCGGATGCTTCGGCCCGTCGCATCATCGAATCCAACGGCGTCGATCTGCGTTACTTCTCGATCATCTATGACGTGATCGATCAGGTGAAGCAGGTGGCTTCCGGTCTGCTGGGCGTGGAGATCCGCGAAGAGATCATCGGTATCGCCGAGGTCCGCGACGTCTTCCGCAGCTCCAAGCTGGGCGCGGTGGCCGGCTCGATGGTCATCGAGGGCGTGGTCAAGCGCAACAAGCCGATCCGCGTGCTGCGCGACAGCGTGGTGATCTTCGAGGGCGAGCTGGAATCGCTGCGTCGCTTCAAGGAGAACGTCGAGGAAGTCCGCAACGGTACCGAATGCGGTATCGCGGTGAAGGCCTACAACGACGTCAAGCCGGGTGACCAGATCGAGTGCTTCGAGCGTATCGAAGTGCCGCGCACCCTGTAATGTGGTGTGGCCCGACCAACGGTCGGGCCCTACCATGATGTAGAACCCGACCAACGGTCGGGTACCATGTAGTAGCGCCCGACCGTTGGTCGGGCGACCATTGAATCAAGAGTAGTGCCCGACCGTTGGTCGGGCGACAACTGAACCAAGAGCTCCTCGTGCCCAAGACTTTCCATCGAACCGACCGTGTCTCCGCCCAGCTGCGCCGTGAACTCGGCACCCTGGTGCACAACGCCGTGCGCGAGCACGGGTTGCCCTCGGTGAGCGTGTCCGACGTGGAAATCACCCGCGACATGGCCCATGCCAAGGTATTTGTCACCGCGCTGATGCCGGAACGTTCGGCTGAAGCCGTGGCCGGCCTGAAGGAGCTGGGCTACCGCCTGCGCATGGACCTGGCCCGTGCGATGAAGCTGCGCCACGTGCCGGAGCTGCATTTCCACTACGACGACTCGGTCGACCGTGGTGAGCACATCGACAACATCCTGCGCGATCTGCCTGATACGTTGGCCGCTGAGAAGCGTCGCGAGAGCGACGAAGAATAACCGCGCGACGCCGGGCATGCCCGGCGTTGTTGCATTCCGGCTGCGCGATGTCTGATGCAGACCGCGCTGCAGCAGTCGAGCATGGCTCGACTCTACAAAATCCTGTCATGACCCGAATTCAGTTCCGCCGCCTGGATGGCATCCTGCTGCTCGACAAGTCGACCGGCATGAGCTCCAACGCCGCCCTGCAGGTGGCCCGTCGCCTGTTCCGTGCCGAAAAGGGTGGCCATACCGGCAGCCTCGATCCGCTGGCCACCGGCCTGCTGCCGCTGTGCTTCGGCGAGGCGACCAAGATTGCCGGACTGTTGCTCGGCTCGGCCAAGGCCTACGACGCCGAGATCATGCTGGGCCAGACCACCGACACCGATGACTCCGAAGGCCAGGTGTTGCTGCAGCGCGCGGTGCCGGCGATCAGTGCCGAGGCCCTGCAGGCGGCGCTGGTGCCGCTGACCGGCAGCATCCGCCAGCGTGCCCCGATCTATTCGGCGCTGAAGCAGGGTGGGGAGCCGCTGTATGTGAAGGCCCGCCGCGGTGACGTCATCGAAGCGCCGGAACGTGAGGTGCAGGTGCATGCCATCGAGGTACTGGAGCAGCAGCCGGAACGGCTGCGGCTGCGCGTGACCTGTGGTTCCGGCACCTATATCCGCAGCCTGGCCCGCGACCTGGGCGAGGCGCTGGGCTGCGGCGCCCACATCAGCGCGCTGCGCCGGCTGTGGGTCGAGCCGTTCCGCGAGCCTGCCATGGTCACGCTGGATCAACTGCGGGCGATGGTCGAGGCGGGCGACGAGGCCGGCATGGACGCACTGCTGCTGCCGCTGGCGGCCGGCTTGGCTGAATACCCGCGGGTCGACCTCGATGCCGACCAGGCCCACCGCTTCTGCGTCGGCCAGCGCCAGCGCGACCTGTCCTGGCCGCATGGCCTGGTGGCCGTGTTTGGCCCGGACGATGCTGTCCAGGGCCTGGGCCAGGTCGATGACAGTGGCCTGCTGGCCCCGCAGCGTCGTTTCAACCTCTGACCTGGGCCGGGCGGTTCAGCCCCGGTCCTTGTCCCGGAAGCCCCCGACCGTTACAATTTCGCGGCCGTTTTCCGGCAGCCTGCCTCGCGCAGGTTTCATCCTCGTAGTCCACGGCGAGCCTGGCGGTGCGCGAAGCGCGTTCCTGCCGGCCACGCATCACAGAGAAAAAAGAAATGTCGATCGACACCCAGAAGGTCATTGAAGACAACAAGCGCAGCTCGGCTGACACCGGCTCCCCGGAAGTCCAGGTTGCACTGCTGACCGCCCGCATCGAACTGCTGACCGGCCACTTCAAGACCCACAAGAAGGACCACCACAGCCGCCGCGGCCTGCTGCAGATGGTCAACCGCCGTCGCAGCCTGCTCGACTACCTGAAGAAGAAGGACGTCGAGCGTTACAAGGCCCTGATCGAGAAGCTTGGCCTGCGTCGCTAAGCAACGAATCCCCCGCGGCGCAGCGATGCGCCGCGGTTTTGTTTTGTAGCACCGCAATCCCCGATTCAGGCCGGAACGATCCGGCCACCCGCTGGCGGCAAGGGTCGCCGACGGTCCAAATTCGCAGACAGCATCCCCAAGGACACCCTCCGTGGCAAAAATCACCAAAACCTTCCAGTACGGCAAGCACACCGTCACGCTCGAGACCGGCGAAGTCGCCCGTCAGGCCAGCGGTGCCGTCATCGTCAAGATGGACGACACCGTACTGCTGGTCACCGCCGTCGCCGCCAAGAGCGCGCGCGAAGGCCAGGACTTCTTCCCGCTGACCGTCGATTATCAGGAAAAGTTCTACGCCGGCGGCCGTATCCCGGGTGGTTTCTTCAAGCGTGAGGGCCGTGCGACCGAGAAGGAAACCCTGATCTCGCGTCTGATCGACCGTCCGATCCGTCCGCTGTTCCCGGAAGACTACAAGAACGAAGTGCAGATCATCGCCACGGTCATGTCGTTGAACCCGGACGTGGACGGCGACATCCCGGCCCTGATCGGCGCCTCGGCTGCACTGGCCCTGGCCGGCACCCCGTTCATGGGTCCGATCGGCGCTGCCAAGGTCGGTTACAAGAACGGCGAGTACATCCTGAACCCGACCGTCAGCGAACTGGCTGACTCGCAGCTGGAACTGGTCGTCGCCGGTACCTCCAACGCTGTGCTGATGGTCGAATCCGAAGCCGCGCTGCTGTCCGAAGAAGTGATGCTGGGCGCCGTGACCTTCGGTCACCGCGAAATGCAGAAGGTCATCAACGCGATCAACGAGCTGACCGTCGAAGCCGGCACCAAGCCGTCGACCTGGGAAGCTCCGGCCAAGAACGACGCGCTGATCTCCGCCCTGAAGGAAGCCATCGGCCCGCGCCTGGGCGAAGCCTTCCAGGTGCGCGACAAGCTGCAGCGCCGCGACGCCATTTCGGCGATCAAGAAGGACGTGGTCGAAACCCTGGCTGGCCGCGTGGCCGCTGAAGGCTGGAACCCGGCCGAGCTGTCGAAGGAATTCGGCGAGCTGGAATACCGCACCATGCGTGACTCGGTGCTGGACACCAAGGTCCGTATCGACGGCCGTGCGCTGGACACCGTCCGCCCGATCGCCGTGAAGACCGGCGTGCTGCCGCGTACCCACGGTTCCTCGCTGTTCACCCGCGGCGAAACCCAGGCCATCGTGACCATCACCCTGGGCACCGCCCGTGATGGCCAGGTCATCGATGCCGTTGCCGGTGAGTACAAGGAAAACTTCCTGTTCCACTACAACTTCCCTCCGTTCTCGGTGGGTGAGTGCGGCCGCATGATGGGCCCGAAGCGCCGCGAAATCGGCCACGGTCGCCTGGCCAAGCGCGGCGTGCTGGCTGTCATGCCGTCGCTGGAAGCCTTCCCGTACACCATCCGCGTCGTCTCGGAAATCACCGAGTCGAACGGTTCCTCGTCGATGGCATCGGTCTGCGGTTCGTCGCTGGCCCTGATGGACGCCGGCGTGCCGGTGAAGGCGCCGGTTGCCGGTATCGCCATGGGTCTGGTCAAGGAAGGCGAGCGTTTCGTCGTCCTGTCCGACATCCTGGGTGACGAAGATCACCTGGGCGACATGGACTTCAAGGTGGCCGGTACCGCTGAGGGCATCTCCGCCCTGCAGATGGACATCAAGATCGAAGGCATCACCGAAGAGATCATGAAGCAGGCTCTGCAGCAGGCCAAGGCTGGCCGTCTGCACATCCTGGGCGAAATGGCCCACGGCCTGACCGCTCCGCGTGAAGAGCTGTCGGACTACGCGCCGCGCCTGCTGACCATCAAGATCCACCCGGACAAGATCCGCGAAGTGATCGGCAAGGGTGGCTCGACCATCCAGGCCATCACCAAGGAAACCGGCACCCAGATCGACATCCAGGACGACGGCACCATCGTCATCGCTTCGGTCAACGCCATCGCTGCCCAGGCCGCCAAGGCCCGCATCGAGCAGATCACCTCGGACGTCGAGCCGGGCCGCATCTACGAAGGCAAGGTCGCCAAGATCATGGACTTCGGTGCGTTCGTCACGATCCTGCCGGGCAAGGACGGTCTGGTCCACGTGTCGCAGATCTCCAGCGATCGCGTCGAGAAGGTCGGCGACGTGCTGAAGGAAGGCGATGTGGTCAAGGTCAAGGTGCTGGAAGTCGACAAGCAGGGCCGTATCCGCCTGTCGA
Source organism: Stenotrophomonas sp. INTA L402-1 (assembly GCF_059295135.1). Taxonomy (NCBI): domain Bacteria; kingdom Pseudomonadati; phylum Pseudomonadota; class Gammaproteobacteria; order Lysobacterales; family Lysobacteraceae; genus Stenotrophomonas; species Stenotrophomonas sp. INTA L402-1. The sequence goes on along the minus strand of NZ_JCAFWP010000002.1, from coordinate 83,922 downwards.
TGAAGGCCGTTGAAGAAGGCGAAGCCGCCAGCGCCGAATAATCGGCGGTGGGTGTCAACCTTGGTTGACACGCTCCTGGAATCGCTGAAATGAAAAAGCGGGCTTCGGCCCGCTTTTTCTTTGCCTGGAATCCTGTGGATGAGGACCGTTGGTCCTTGCACTTACGCGTCTTCTTCGTCCTCACCCAGCCACCAGACCTGGCCTGGCTCCGGGTCGCTCATCGGGTGCTCGCGCTGTTCGATGGCCTCCAGCACCCGGCCGGGGGCTGCAGCGACCCACACCGCCATGAGCTTTTCCACCGCAGCCCGGCCCTGTGCGGCCACGCCGAGGTCACGTTCGCGTCTCCATTGGTCTTCATCTGGCGCCTCGTCACCATGCTGGTGCGGCGTGCCGTAGCTGCAGCGGCGGCACAGCCGGCGCACGGTAGCCGTCCAGTCCTCGACCATGCCGATGCCGGGCAGGGTGATTGCCTCCAGCGCAGCGATGTCATCGGCCGAATCGCACTGCACGAACACGGTGAAGGTCGCCATGTCCGATGCCTGCAGGCGCTGCATTGCATTGAACACCGGCACCTCGTGTTCGCTGTACGTACGGCGGCCGGTCGAGGCGCCGTCGTGCAGCACGATGTCGCCGAAGCGGAAGCCGCTTTCGGGCAGCGGTACGTTGTCGATGCGTGCACGCACCGGATCAATGCGGCTCATGTACACCACCTCGGCGTCGGACCATGGCGCCAGGCGCACGCAGGCCACGCCGAAGTGGCCCTCGATCGGGCCCTCGCCTTCGGGCAGGGTGATGCCACAGCGGGTCCACTGGCGTCGTGCTTCGGCCCAGTCCGCCATGCCGGTGGCGGCGATGCCGGCATTCCAGGCAGTGGCGACATCGAATTCCCCACGCAGCTGCTCCGATTGCAGGTTGTCCTGCAGTGAGGCAGCCCAGTCGCGCAGATACTTGTGCGCCAATCCGCGCATGTAATGCAGGTACGGCACTTCGGGGGCGAGTGCGATCAGCTCGCCGAACAGCGCCACCGCCTGTTGCAGGTCGCCTTCGCGGAAGGCGCCGTAGGCGCGTGCCTCCAGGGCCTGGCATTCGTCGAGGGTTTCGTCGTCCAGCAGGTCGCCGTCGTCGAGATTGTCGTGGTCGGTGCTCATGTCCATGCGCGGTTGAAGGTCCGCGGCTACCTTAGCCGATGCGCGAGCCCGCGAACGCAGCGTCGGCGTGTGTCCTGCTGCAGTGCATGAGGGTCGTTGCATGACTGGCGCGTTGTCGTCATCCGGCGGGATGCACTTGTCCACTGGACGACATGCCACGACAACCGTCCCACAGCCCCATCCGTTTGCTAACGTGGCTGCGCCTTCGAACCGGGAGATCCCATGTTCCGCCAGACCGTGGCTGCCCTTGCCGTGCTGATTGCCGGTGCCTTGCCCATAGCCGTGCATGCGGCACCCGCGCAGCCGCCGATCTTCGGTGCCTACTACCCTGGTGGTTCGGCCGAGCGCTACCCGGTGTCGAGCATTCCGGCCGAGCGCCTCACCCACCTGTTCTACGCGTTCTCCACCATCGAGGACGGGCGCTGCACGATCGGTGCGGAAGCGCCGAAGAATTTCGCGGCGCTGGCCGAGCTGAAGAAGGCGCACCCGCATCTGCGCACGTTGATTTCGATCGGTGGCTGGGGCGCAGGTGGATTCTCCGATGCAGCGCTGACCGAGGGCCGCCGCAAGCGCCTGGTCGACTCATGCATGGCGCTGTTCTTCGATCGTCATGCTGGCAGTTTCGATGGCGTGGACATCGACTGGGAGTTCCCGGTCAGTGGCGGACCGAAGGAGCTGGCACACCGCCCGCAGGACCGCGCCAATCTGACCCGGCTCGCGCAGGCGTTCCGCGTGGCCCTTGATGCGCATGGCCGCAAGGCGGGGCAGCCGATGCTGTTGACCGCCGCACTGGCCGCCGGTCGCCTGCAGACCGATGGCCCCTACGATCCAGCCGCAAGCTATGACCTGCCGGCGCTGGCCAAGGTGTTCGATTTCATCAACCTGATGAGCTACGACATGGGCACCGGCTTCTCGGCGGTGTCGACGTTCAATGCGCCCCTGCATGAAGTGCCGACCGATCCGCTGGCGCCGGAACTGCGGCGCTGGAACAACGTTGCCGGCGCGGTGCAGTACTACCGCGAGCGCGGGGTGCCAGCCCACAAGCTGGTGCTGGGTATGCCGTTCTACGGGCGCGGCTTCAAGGTCACCGGCGATGCGCCGGATGGGCTGTACCAGTCCTACAGTGCACCGGCCGATGCCGGCGATTGGCGGGTGATCAAGGCGCGTTATCTCGACCAGCCGGGCTGGACGAAGCACTGGCAGCCACAGGCGCAGAGCCCGTGGCTGTACAACGCCGAGCAGAAGGTTTTCATCAGCTATGAAGACCCGCGCTCGATCGGCCTGCGTGCGCAGTTCGCCCGTGAGCAGGGCCTGGCCGGCGTCTTCATGTGGGAGCTGACCGGCGACGACGAACAGGCGAGCCTGCTCAACGCCATGCTGGGTCCCTGGCAGAAGGCACGCATCGGCGATTGAACCTCGCCTGGCTGCGCCGGGTCATGCCTGGCGCAATGCCGCAATGTCATCGGCCCGACACCGCACACTACCGCCACGTCCGCAGCGCTACGCTGCGGGCATGATCCATCTCGAACGCCTGGACCACCTGGTCCTCACCGTCGCCGACATCGACCGCAGCTGTGATTTCTACCAGCGCGTGCTCGGCATGCAGGTCGTGCGCTTCGGCGCCGGTCGTACCGCGCTGCAGTTCGGCCAGCAGAAGATCAACCTGCATCCGGCCAGCGCCCCGCTGCAACCGCATGCGCTGCGGCCCATGCCGGGCAGCGCCGATCTGTGCCTGGTCACGCGCACGGCGACGACCGATGTGCTGGCCCACCTGCAGGCGCAGTCCGTTGCAGTGGAGGAGGGGCCGGTGGCACGTACTGGCGCGCTGGGGCTGATCGAATCGGTGTACTTCCGCGACCCGGATGGCAACCTGATCGAAGTGAGTCGTTACCCCGGCGAGGCATGATCCTGCTTGGGTAGCGTCGAGCTTGCTCGACGGAGCTTGGCGCGAAATCAACAGCTGTCGAGCATGCTCGACGCTACAGGGGGCGTTGCGCGTAACGGTCGGTAGCGCCGGGCCATGCCCGGCGACGGCTCAGTTGGCCCAGACGCTGTTGGGGTCGCCGTTGCGGGCGCGGCGTTGGCTGGCCACAGCCAGGCGGGCGAAGCCGAAGGCCATGGCCAGCGCGATGGCATCGACCCAGAACAGCGGCCAGTGGCCACGCGAGGCAGCACGCCACAGCCAGTCACCATTGAGCGCGCCATGCAGGATCGGCACCAGTGCGGTACTGATCGCCGCCGCCCACAGCAGTTCGCGTGCCGCCTGCGCCGGGCGTCGCAGCGCGGCCCACAGCGCACAGGCCGCCCAGCTGCCGAAGCAGGCCCAGCGGATGCCGTGGTCGACCGCGGACGGTGCCAGCCGCTCCAGCACCAGTGCGGTGACGAACGCCACCGAAATCGCAACGCACAGCCCGATGCAGACGCCGACCGTGGCCCGTGCCATGTTCACCCCGGCACGCGGTTGCTGTGGCTGGCGACGCTTGCGCCGCGATTCGATCCACAACAGGTTGCCGGAGTAGAACAGGAAGGCACCGCCAAGGCCGAGCAGGAAGTACAGCCAGACCACCACACCGTTGCCGAACTCGCCGAAGTGCAGGGCATAGGCCGCGCTTAGCGTGGCGTGGTTGGCGTCGCGCTGGCCGGGCAGCTGCGAGGCCAGGACGTTGCCGGTGGCCACGTCCAGTGCCACCGCGCCGAGCGGGCCGAGCGTTCCGGTGGATTCGCCGGTGATCTCGATGGTGGCGTTGGCATCGCCGGCGTTGGCCAGCTTCAGGTAGGCCGGTTCGAAATTGGCCACGCCCTGTGCGCGGGCCACTTCAAGCGCGCGTGCATGCAGCAGGCGCAGGCTGCCAGGCGGTGCCGGGATGCCGCTGGCGTCGCGCACGGGCGCGGTGTCCATTGCGGTCGGCACCGCCTGCAGGGCCTTGCCGTCGTAGATCAACGGGTTGAGCAGGGCCATCTGCACGAACACCAGGCAGAGCAGGGCACCGGTCACCGCGAACATCAGATGGAAGGGCAGGCTGAGCACGCCGATCACGTTGTGCGCGTCCTGCCACAGCTGCTTCAGGTTGCGGCCCGGGCGCAGCGCGAACAGATCGCCGAACAGCTTCGGCAGGTGGATCACCAGGCCGCTGAGCAGGGCCATGCCATACAGCAGGCTGACGATGCCCATCACGTAGATGCCGGCCACCGGCAGGCCGAGGCTGTAATGCAGCTCGTTGACCAGTTCGGCCAGCCCGGTCTGTGGCGGCGTGGTGCTGCCGGCGATCTGTCCCGGCCAGGCGTAGCGCCAGCTGCCGTCATCGGCCTGCCAGTAGGCCAGTGGCTGCGGGTGTTCGGTGCCGGGGAAGGTCATGCCGACGTGGCGGCGCGCTTCCGGATGCGCGGCAAGCACGTCTTCCAGCAGGTACTGCGCGTCGTCCAGGTCGGCGGGGAGTGCGGTGGCTGCACCGGGCGTCTGCCACAGCGGCAGGTCGTGGTGGAACAGGGTCAGCGCACCCGCGTAGAAGGCCACGAACAGGCCGAAGCCGGCAACCAGGCCGACCCAGGTGTGCAGGGTGGTGAACGTGCGCAGCGTCTGCGAACTGAACTTCATGGGAAAGGTCTCATTGCACCGAGCCGGTCAGGCGCAGCAGCCCGAGCACGGCAAAGCCGGCGGCGGCGCTGCCGGCCAGCACCAGCCAGGCGCGCAGCGCGCTGCGGAAACTGAACGCCCACAGGGCGGCCAGCATCCACAGCGGGATGAAGGCGATGAGGGTCGGCACCAGCGCCCGTTGCCACGGGCCGGGCGGCAGCCACGCCAGCAGGCCGGTGACGGCGGCGGCCAGGAGGAAGCCGGCCACGATGCCGGCGAAGGCGCGCGGCCACATCACGGCGACTCCGTGCCGGGGCGATGCCAGGCGGCCAGTGCCGGCAGCAGCATCGCCGCCAGCATCCAGGTGCACAGCATCGCCACCAGGCCGGCGGCAAAACCGAGCTCGGCCATCCACAGCCACAGCGCGGCAGCGGCGGCGACCAGGCCGATCTGCCGCCCGAGGCGGCCGGCACGGCGCAGGCGCGGCCAGCGGCAGTGCGGCGAGGCGGCATAGAAGGCCAGCGCCGAGAACATCGCCGCCAGAATGCCCAGGCTGCAGAAGCCGAGCGTGGAAAGGCCGACGGTGATCATTGCGCGCGACCTGCGCGGCTGCAGGCTGGCGAACGCGGGGCACGGGCGGGGCCGGCGGGAGCCGGTCGGAGCGGGTGGCGCATCACGGGGTCCTGGGGGAAAGCGGGCAGGCTGGCACAGGGCGGCCTGCGCCGACATGGTAATCATTGCAATTTCACGCCGCCAGCGAGACCCATTCAGCGGACCGTACGGTAGGCCTTGGGCTTTCCCCTGCGCTGGTTTAAGATCAGCGTAGAACCCTGACTGGAACAAGGTGGCCCGCGCCCAGCGCCGGCCGAGCGTGCGACATGAGCACTACCACCGCCCACTGTTGACCTGCCCCCGAAGGCCCTGTGTTCCAGGCGCCCTCGCGGCGCTTTTTTATTGCCCGGGCGCCGCCCCGGGAACGCTTTCCAGCCCGCCCCGCGGGCCCCGCACGAAGCCACTGCGATGATCAACATTACTCTTCCCGACGGCAGCCGCCGCGAATTCGAAAACCCCGTCAGCGTCATGGAGGTCGCCCAGTCGATCGGCGCCGGCCTGGCCAAGGCCACCATCGCCGGTGCCGTGGATGGCGTGCTGGTCGATGCCAGCGACGTCATCGACCACGATGCCAGCCTGCGCATCATCACCGCCAAGGACGAGGAGGGCGTGGAGATCATCCGCCACTCCTGCGCCCACCTGGTCGGCCACGCCGTCAAGCAGCTGTACCCGGACGTGAAGATGGTGATCGGCCCAGTGATCGCCGAGGGCTTCTACTACGACATCTACTCCGAGCGCCCGTTCACCCCGGACGACATGGCCGCGATCGAGAAGCGCATGGGTGAACTGATCGCCCAGGACTACGACGTCATCAAGAAGGTGACGCCGCGCGCCGAAGTGATCGAGATCTTCAAGGCCCGTGGCGAGGACTACAAGCTGCGCCTGATCGAGGACATGTCCGACGACATCCAGGCGATGGGCATGTATTACCACCAGGAATACGTGGACATGTGCCGCGGCCCGCACGTGCCGAACACGCGCTTCCTGAAGGCCTTCAAGCTGACCCGCATCTCCGGTGCCTACTGGCGCGGTGACGCGCAGAACGAGCAGCTGCAGCGCATCTACGGCACCGCCTGGGCCGACAAGAAGCAGCTCGAGGCGTACATCAAGCGCATCGAAGAAGCCGAGATGCGCGACCACCGCCGCATCGGCAAGCAGCAGGACCTGTTCCACCTGCAGGAAGAAGCGCCGGGCCTGGTGTTCTGGCACCCGAAGGGCTGGGCGCTGTGGCAGGTGGTCGAGCAGTACATGCGCAAGGTGTACCGCAAGACCGGCTACGGCGAAGTGCGCTGCCCGCAGATCCTGGACGTGAGCCTGTGGCAGAAATCCGGCCACTGGGACAACTACCAGGACGCGATGTTCTTCACCGAATCGGAGAAGCGCACCTACGCGCTCAAGCCGATGAACTGCCCGGGCCACGTGCAGGTGTTCAACCAGGGCCTGCACAGCTACCGCGACCTGCCGATCCGCTATGGTGAGTTCGGTGCCTGCCATCGCAACGAGCCGTCCGGCGCGCTGCACGGCATCCTGCGCGTGCGTGGTTTCACCCAGGACGACGGCCACGTGTTCTGCACGGAAAACCAGGTCGAGGCGGAAGTGACCGCGTTCCACCAGCAGGCGCTGGCGGTCTACCAGCACTTCGGCTTCGATGAGATCCAGGTCAAGATCGCGCTGCGCCCGGAATCGCGCCTGGGTGACGACGCCACCTGGGACAAGGCCGAGGGCGCGCTGCGCTCGGCACTGTCCAGCAATGGGGTGGAGTGGCAGGAGCTGCCGGGCGAGGGCGCCTTCTACGGCCCGAAGATCGAGTACCACCTGAAGGACGCGATCGGCCGTACCTGGCAGCTGGGCACGATGCAGGTCGACTTCATGATGCCGGGCCGCCTGGGCGCCGAGTACGTGGACGAGAACAGCCAGAAGAAGCATCCGGTCATGCTGCACCGCGCCATCGTGGGCTCGATGGAGCGCTTCCTGGGCATCCTGATCGAGCACCATGCCGGCCAGTTCCCGACCTGGCTGGCGCCGACCCAGGTGGTGGTGGCCAACATCACCGACGCCCAGGCCGACTACGTCTCGGGCGTGACCAAAACCCTTGCGGAGCAAGGCTTCCGCGTCAGCTCGGATTTGCGTAACGAGAAGATCGGCTATAAAATCCGCGAGCATACGTTGCAGCGCGTGCCCTACCTGCTGGTCATTGGTGACCGCGAGAAGGAAAATGGGGCTGTGGCGGTGCGTACGCGTTCTGGCGAAGACCTGGGCAGCATGAGCCTGCAGGCCTTCATCGAGCGGCTCCAGGCCGAGGGCGCGTAAGCAAAGGTCCGGTCCGGGGGCACAGGCACCCGGACCGGTTCGATACCCTTGGGAGAACGTAATATCAGCACCCCTGACAACAAACAGAACCGCAAGAATCAGGAAATCCGTGTGCCGCGCGTCCGCGTGATCGGCAGTGACGGAGAAATGATCGGCGTGTTGTCGCGCGACGAAGCGCTGTCCATGGCCGAAGATGAAGGCCTGGACCTGGTCGAAATCCAGCCGCAGGCCGATCCGCCGGTCTGCAAGATCATGGACTTCGGCAAGTTCAAGTTCGAAGCGCAGAAGAAGGCCAGCGAGGCCAAGAAGAAGACCAAGCAGGTCGAGATCAAGGAAGTGAAGTTCCGTCCGGTCACGGACGAGGGCGACTACCAGATCAAGCTGCGCAAGATGCGCGGGTTCCTCGAGGATGGTGACAAGATCAAGGTCAACATCCGTTTCCGTGGCCGTGAAATGAGCCACCAGGAACTGGGCCGCGAAATGGCCAACCGGATCGAGACCGATCTGGGCGAGGACATCGTCATTGAATCCCGCCCGCGCCTGGAAGGGCGTCAGATGGTCATGATGATCGCGCCGAAGAAGAAGACCTGAGGCCTGACGGGCCGCCTTTCGGGGCGCCTGGCTGAATGGTTCAGGGTAAAGGGACGCCGTCGGCGTCCCTTTGCTTTTGCGGCAGGCCGGTGCAGTGCCGGTAAACGGGTTGCAGGGGCTGGTGGCAGGGCGGTTTTGCCTGTATCATGCCCGGCTCGACCCACCCAGGACGGGTCGTACGCCGATCATGGCAGGACGGAAAGAGCGGCCCAGGCCGCCGCCAGATCAGTCAGAAACCAGGGTCATATCCCATCAAGGACATTGCAATGCCCAAGATCAAGACCAACCGGGCAGCGGCCAAGCGTTTCCGCAAGACCGCCTCGGGCAAGTACAAGTGCGGCCACGCCAACCGTAGCCACATCCTCACGAAGAAAGCGACCAAGCGTAAGCGTAATCTGCGTCAGACGGGCCATGTCCGTGCAGAAGACGCAGGCCGTCTGGACCGCATGCTCCCTTACCTCTGAGGAACTGAAAAATGGCACGAGTTAAGCGTGGCGTACAGGCGCGTCGCCGCCACAAGAAGATTCTGGATCTCGCCAAGGGCTATTACAACGCCCGTCGCAAGGTCTTCCGCGTCGCCAAGCAGGCGGTCATCAAGGCACAGCAGTACGCCTACATCGGCCGTAAGCAGAAGAAGCGCAACTTCCGTTCGCTGTGGATCACCCGTATCAATGCGGCTGCCCGCATCAACGGCCTGAGCTACAGCCGCTTCATGAACGGTCTGCTGAAGGCCGGCATCACCCTGGATCGCAAGGTCCTGGCTGACATCGCCGTGCACGACGCAGCCGGCTTTACCGCGCTGGCCGAAAAGGCCAAGGGCGCGCTGGCGGCATAAGTCCTTCCCGATGCCGTAACCGTTCACTCGGAACGGTGTCAGGTCAAGGCAATGCATGGGGAAGGGCGCAAGTCCTTCCCCATTCTTTTTTGGGTCCCGGCGAGGCCACAGCGGCAGCGCAGGGACGGCGGTGGCGACAGGGGTCGGCCCTTCGCGCATCGCGATGGCAGATCGACTGGAGTTCCGGCCCCCCATGAGCGACATCCAATCCCTCACCACCCAGGCGCTGGCCGATGTGGCCGCCGCACAGAGCCCCGACGTGCTGGAACAGCTGCGCGTGGCCCTGCTTGGCAAGAGTGGCAGCATCACCTCGCAGCTCAAGCAGCTCGGCGCCCTGCCGGCCGACGAGCGCAAGGCCGCCGGTGAAGCGATCAACCAGGCCCGCGACGCGCTGACCCGCGCGCTGGGCGAGCGCAAGGCGCTGCTGGAAGACGCGGCACTGGATGCGCGCCTGGCCGCCGAAGCCATCGACATCACCCTGCCGGGCCGCAATGGCGACCGCGCCGGCCTGCATCCGATCACCCGCACCCTGGAGCGCATCACCGGCATCTTCGGCCGGCTGGGCTACGAGCTGTCGGAAGGGCCGGAGATCGAGGATGACTGGCACAACTTCGAGGCGCTGAACTTCCCGCCGCACCACCCGGCGCGCGCCATGCACGACACCTTCTACTTCGGCGACGGCCGCCTGCTGCGCACGCATACCTCCGGTGTGCAGGTGCGCTACATGGGCGACCACGCGCCGCCGCTGCGCATGATCGCCGCCGGCAAGGTGTACCGCAGCGACAGCGACCAGACCCATTCGCCGATGTTCCACCAGGTGGAAGGCCTGCTGGTGGACGAGCATTCGACCTTCGCCGACCTGAAGGGCACGCTGGCCGAGTTCGTGCGCGCCTTCTTCGAGCGCGACTTCGAGATGCGCTTCCGCCCGAGCTACTTCCCGTTCGTTGAACCGGGTGCGGAAGTGGACATCGCCTGGCAGCAGCCCGATGGCAGCACCCGCTGGCTGGAAGTGCTCGGCTGCGGCATGGTCCATCCGAACGTGCTGCGAAACGTCGGCATCGATCCGGAGCGCTACACCGGCTTTGCCTTCGGCATGGGCGTGGAGCGCTTTGCGATGTTGCGTTACGGCGTCAACGATCTGCGCGCGTTCTTCGAGAACGACGTGCGCTTCCTCAAGCAGTTCGCGTAAGCGCCGGTCCGTAGAGTCGAGCTTGCTCGACTGCTTCTAAATTCGCAGGCCCAGGCGCATGCGCCGGGCCCACCAGGGTGACACCATGAAATTCTCCGAAAACTGGCTGCGCAGCCACGTCCCGACCCGCGCTTCGCGCGATGAACTGAGTGCGGTGCTGACCGCCATCGGCCTGGAAGTGGAAGACGTGACCGCGCTGGGCGAAGGCCTCGAGCACGTGGTCGTGGCGCGCATCGTCGACGCCGTACGCCATCCGGAAGCCGACCGCCTGCAGGTGTGCAAGGTCGATGCCGGGCAGGGCGAGCTGCTGCAGATCGTGTGCGGCGCACCGAACGCACGTCCGGGCCTGGTTGCGCCGCTGGCGATGGTCGGCGCGCAGATTGGCGAGCTGAAGATCAAGCCGGCCAAGCTGCGCGGTGTCGAGTCCAACGGCATGCTGTGCTCGGCCAAGGAGCTGGGCCTGGACAACGATGCCTCCGGCCTGCTGGAGCTGCCGGATGACGCACCGGTCGGCCAGGCTCTGGTCGAGTACCTGGGCCTGCCGGACGCCAGCATCGAGATCAAGCTGACCCCGAACCGCGCCGACTGCTTCAGCCTGCGCGGCATCGCCTACGACGTCGCCGCCGCCACCCGCAGCGACGTGCTGGATTTCACCGCCGAGACGATTCCCGCCATCGGCAGCCGTGAGCTGGCCATCCAGCTCGACGCCGGCGCCGAAGCACCGCGTTACCTGGGCCGCGTCATCGAAGGTGTCAACGCCGCCGCCGAGACCCCGCTGTGGATGGCCGAGCGCCTGCGCCGCAGCGGCGTGCGCCCGGTCTCGCTGCTGGTCGACATCACCCAGTACGTGATGCTCGAGCTCGGCCAGCCGATGCACGCGTACGACCTGGGCACCCTGCAGGGCAGCATCGCCGTGCGCCGTTCGCGTGCCGGCGAGAGCCTGAAGCTGCTGGACGGCCGCGACGCCGCGCTGGACGACAGCTTCCTGGTCGTGACCGACGCCGATCGTACGGTCGGCCTGGCCGGCCTGATGGGCGGCTTCGACACCCGCGTCACCGACGCGACCACCGCCGTGTTCCTGGAAGCCGCACACTTCGCGCCGGCCGCGATCATGGGCCGTGGCCGCAAGCTGGGCCTGCACACCGATGCCGGCCACCGCTTCGAGCGCGGTGTCGACCCGGCACTGCCGCGTACCGCCATCGAGTACGCCACCCGCCTGGTGCTGGACCTAGCCGGCGGTACCCCGGCGCCGGTCACCGAGGCCGTGCGTGAGGCCGATCTGCCGCAGCCGGCAACCATCGTGCTGCGCCGCGCCCGCATCACCCGCGTGCTCGGCATCACCATCGACGATGCGGAAGTGGAGCGCATCCTGCGCGCGCTGGGCATGGACGTGGTTGCCACCGCCGACGGCTGGCAGGTCACGGCGCCGAGCCGCCGCTTCGACATTGCCATCGAAGAAGACCTGATCGAAGAGCTGGCGCGCATCCACGGTTACGAGCAGATCCCGACCACGCTGCCGGGCGGCGCCTCGCGCGTGGCGATGCCGAGCGAGACCCAGCTGGACGCACTGAGCGTGCGCCGACAGCTGATCGCCCGTGACCAGCAGGAAACCGTCAATTTCGCTTTCGTCGACGATGCGCTGCTGAGCCAGTGGCAGCTGCGCGACGGCCTGGTGCCGCTGGCCAACCCGCTGTCGGCCGAACTGGCGGTGATGCGCCCGTCGCTGCTGCCAGGCCTGGTCGCCACGTTGGGCCGTAACGCCGCCCGCCAGCTGGGCCGCGTGCGCCTGTTCGAACTGGGCCGCGTGTTCGCCCAGCAGGCCGGCGACGGCCGGCCGGCGCCGCTGGAAACCCCGCGCGTGGCCGCTGCGGTCTGTGGCGATGCACAGGCACTGCAGTGGGGCCTGCCGGCCCGCAAGGTCGATTTCCATGACCTGAAGGGCGACCTGGAGTCGCTGGCGGCTGCCAGTGGTGCGGTACTGGAGTTCCGCCCGTCGGCCCGCCCCTACGGCCACCCGGCCCGTTCGGCCGAGGTGTTCCGCGATGGCGTGGCGATCGGCTGGATCGGTCAGATCCACCCGCGTCTGGCCAAGGCAATGGACATCGAAGCCGACGTCTACGCCTTCGAACTGGACCTGGAGCCGCTGACCGCCCGCCGCCTGCCGCGTGCCGGCGAGCTGTCGCGCTTCCCGGCAGTGCGCCGCGACCTGGCATTCCTGGTGCCTGAACAGGTGGCCTGGGCCGATCTCGCGGCCACCGTCCGCCAGGCTGCTGGCCCGCTGCTGCGCGACCTGAACCTGTTCGACCGCTACGTCGGCCAGGGCGTCGAGCCGGGATTCAAGAGTCTCGCTATGGGCTTGATTTTGCAGGACAAGTCGCGCACTCTGACGGACCGCGACGTGGATGCGGTGGTGGCCGAGGCGGTCACTGCCATCGAGCGTGAACATCACGCCCGGATCCGCGGCTGAGCGGGCAGCACTCGGGGGTAGCAGGCAATGGCATTGACCAAGGCGGAGATGGCGGAAAAGCTGTTCGACGAAGTCGGTCTGAACAAGCGGGAAGCCAAGGAATTCGTCGACGCGTTTTTCGATGTGCTGCGTGAAGCATTGGAACAGGGACGTCAGGTGAAGCTGTCGGGCTTCGGTAATTTCGATCTGCGGCGCAAGAACCAGCGCCCGGGTCGCAACCCCAAGACCGGCGAGGAAATTCCGATTTCCGCCCGTACGGTGGTCACCTTCCGTCCGGGCCAGAAGCTCAAGGAGAGGGTGGAAGCTTATGCTGGATCCGGGCAGTAACCGCGAACTACCGCCGATCCCGGCCAAGCGCTACTTCACCATCGGTGAGGTCAGCGAGCTGTGCGACGTCAAGCCGCACGTCCTGCGCTACTGGGAAACCGAGTTTCCCAGCCTTGAGCCGGCCAAGCGCCGAGGCAACCGCCGCTACTACCAGCGCCACGACGTGCTGATGGTGCGGCAGATCCGCAGCCTGCTGTACGAACAGGGCTACACCATCGGTGGTGCACGCCTGCGTCTGGACGGTCCCGATGCCCGCGAGGAATCGGCGCTGAGCAACCAGATCATCAAGCAGGTGCGCATGGAGCTGGAAGAAGTGCTGCAGTTGTTGCGCCGCTGATCCCATTTCCATCGTAATCCGCTATACTTCACGGCCCGCCGCACTGGCGGGCACATCGCAGCATCAGTCGGGGCGTAGCGCAGCCTGGTAGCGCATCTGCCTGGGGGGCAGAGGGTCGTCGGTTCGAATCCGGCCGTCCCGACCAAAAGCTGAGATAGGACAAGGGCTTACACTTCGCGGTGTGGGCCCTTTTTCGTTCTACACCCTATTGCCACCCTATGGACACCCTATGGCATTGCTATTTCGAGGCGTTTCCAAGGCGATTGATGACGGTAACGGTGGTCGGATAAAGCCGCATGGCAGTGCGCCGAAAGTCGCAGTTCTTGCTGATGGAAGTTTCCTGTGCGACGGCACAATCACCCTCGGCGAGACGTTCGAGAACGCGGCACGTGCGCATCGGCTGGAATCTGGACTGTACGGCGGCAGCGTCGTGTCCTTTACCCGGGACGCTACCGAAGCACACCGATTCGCTACTTCGAACTTCAGTGAGCAGGGTGTGGTGTACGTCGTAGATGAGGCTCTGTTCGAACAACACGGCATTCTGGCCTGGGAAGGCGAGGATGTTGAATGGGCGGACGAGCAGGAAGTTTCGCTATCCGCACCCGATGGAGGGGACATTCCCCCCGCGGTAGTCGTGCGCAAGTACGAGGTCGATTCCCGCGGCAGGGAGGTCAGCGACCCGGGTTGATCGCCAGATCCACCGGAGTCCATGGCGCCTCATGGCCGCCCAAGTAATGCTCCGTCATCGACGCGTTCCCGTGCCCCATCAGGGTTTGGATCTGCTCAGTGGTCCAGCCCGCATCGCGCAGGAGCGCACCGCCCAGGCTGCGGATCTCATGGAAGGTCGGTGGCGCATCGCCGCCTACGCTGGCAGCATCGCGCGCCTTCGCGAACGCACGCGACAGCTGCTCGGGCAACACCTGCGTGTGGTGAGCTCGGTCCTTCGCGCGCTTGTCGCTGGGCCTGGCCTTCTCCGGCAGCCGGTGGATCACGAACGGCGAAACCACGTCATCACGGCACCGCGTCAGCAGGTCGAGCAGCGGCCCGGCCACGGCGATCTGTAGTCGAACGTTCGTCGAGCCCTCGGTTTTCGACGGCACCACCCATAGGTGGCCGTCGCGCACGTCGGCGAACTTCACCGTCACCACGTCCTCGCGGCGCAGCAGCGTCACCAGCGACAGGTCCATGGCGTTGCGCAACCACGGTGCGGCCTGGTCCCATATGGCCCGGTACACGCCGAGGGTCAGGCGCACGCGCTTCCGCTCGTGCTGGAACCGGCGAGTCGCCAGCGCAGGGTTGGTGTCGATCCAACCTTCCTCCACGGCGCAGGCCAGGATCCAGCCCAGCACCAGCCGGAACTGCTGGCGCGCGCGGTCGGATTCGGTCACTTCGCGGATGAAGGTGGCGCAGACCTTCACCGACACGTCGGCTACCGGCTTCGATCCCAGGCCCGCCTCGATGCGGCGGATCACGCTTTCGTAGACCTCGGCCGTCTTCGGCGCCCACTTCCTGCCGGGCACGTCATCGCGGCGGAACACCACAATCGCATCAGCCACCGTCTCGCCGGGCGTGATGACCCGCGCCACCAAGTCGTCGGTGGGAATCAGTAGCGCGTTGAGCTTCTTGGCCGCGGCGAACGCGCGGGCCTGGTCGGTGCCCATCCACGTTTCTTTCTTCGTGACCGGGTGCCGGTATTTGAACCCATCCCGGTTGGGGTACAGGTTGGCCGGCCATCCCTGGCGGCTCTTGCTTCGTTGCCTCGGTGCCATCGTCAGGCCGCCTCACCCAATACTCGCGCGACAAGATCATCGCCGCCGGCGAGCCATTCGTGTTCGTCGATGAACCAGGTGCCGCCGACCTTGCGGCCGGGCAGCTTGCCCTCGCGCAGCAGCCGCTGCAGCACCTGCATGGATGGGCGGCTGCCTTCTTCGAAGTAGCGGGCCAGCCACCGCTCGGGGGTCATCAGTTGCATGCTGGTCTCCTTCAGTTCGTGGCCAGCGCAGCGCGCAGCTGCTCGGTGGCGGTGTTCATGCGGCGGCAAACAGATCGACAGGCACGGTGACCTGCGCGCGGTTTGCTGCCTTCGTTTCGAGGATGTGCCCCCCCCACTGCTGGGCCATGGCCGCGGCAATCGCCGGGTCGAAGCGCGAGCGCTCCTTTTCACGGTCAGGCCCTGGCGGCATCAAGTGGCAGCGGGCCTCGATCTTCCCGTGCCGCTCGATCACCTGCGCCTTCGTGTGGCTGGCCACCAACGCCGGCAGGTTCTTCAGCCATAGCGTGGCGCCCTTGGTGAAGGGGCTGCCGAAGTCGTATGGCTGCACGGTCTGGGTCGGCCGGCCCAGCACGCTCATGGCCAAGCCATGCGGCTTCGAGTTCTCCGCGGCGATGAACTCCACGGGTGCGGCCATCAGGTCGGCGAACAGCAGCGCGCCCTCCAGGAAGTCGCGCATCCGGTTCGGGTACTTCGGGTGCCGGCGGCGATCGGGCTGCGGCAGCGCAGTGTCGTCCGGGTGGTACATCCAGCGGATGCCGGCCAGCGTGTTGAAGGTGCAGTAGGGGTGGGCCACCATCGCCAGCCAGCGGCCGGCCTGCAGGTGGCTCCGCACGTCGTCCTGGATGTGCCAGCGCGGGTCGCCCTCGCTGGGACGCAGATCGCATGAGTAGGCATCGAAGCCGAAGGCGCGGAAGGCCGACGCCACGGTGTCGCTGTACTCGCAGGCCACAAAGATGGGCAGCAGCTCAGCCATGAGCGCACCTCCGCCAGCACCAGCGCAGCCCATTTCGCGCGGCGCGGCATGCGCGGCTGATCGCCCACAGAATGGCGATGCCGGCCAGGAACCCGGCCAGGGCGAACACGTGGACCATTGCAGCGGTGAGCAGCTGGTCAGCCATGGGCGGCCACCTGCGGAAGCTTCACGCGCCCGCCGGGGCGCACGGTGGAAAGGGTCGCCGGCGCTGCCTCGGCCTCGATCAGGGCATAGCCGATGGCGTCGACGCGCTCGCGCAACACGCGGCGCGCTTTCAGCAGCTCCATTCCGATGAACCGGCGGTGGTCGGTGAGCTTGAACGTCCGCGTCTCGATGTGCAGCTTTCCGGCCAGGTCGCGGCGGAACAGGCGGTAGGTGAGGACGTGGCCGCCCAGCACCTTGTCGATGGACCGGCCCCAGGCGAAGCCCTCGGTGCGCTTCGGCAGCCGGCGGTCGTAGCGGTGGTGGGTCATGCGCGCGCGTCCTTCTTCGTGCGGCTGTTGTGGCCACCCTCGACCACCTGGCGGCGGCTGATGGTGGATCGGTCGATGGGGCTGTTGCCGAGCTTCTGGACCTTGCCGCCTGCGGCTTCGAAGCGAGCTATGTCGGCATCGATCTCCGACCGCTGGCGGTCCTTCTCGGCCTGCGTGGCCAAGTCGAAAGTCGGCTGTACGTGAATGCTGGTCATGGCATGCGCGCCTTCTGCAGGTCGGCCCAGGTCAGGGGGTGAGGGCGCCGCTTGATCCGCTCGTATGCGGCGCTGTGGGATATGTCCAGGATCTCGGCCACCTGCGCGGTGGTGTAGCGCTTGCCCTCGACGACGTGGGCGAACAGCTGCGCGCGGGCCTGGCCAGCACGGCGCAGGCTCTTGGCGTGACAGGGGTACAGGGCGACGTCCATCACGCTGCCTGCGCATTGATGCCCGACAGTGGACGCTGCAGGCTGCGGATCATGGCGGCGCGTATTGCGTCTACCTGGTCGGCGTCGTACAGCTTCGATCCACGTTCAGTGGCCACCGGCTCGAAGCCAAGCTGACGCAAGCCCTCGGCGTCGATCTTCAGCGGTGCGATCAGATCCACGATCTGGCCGAGCTTGATCCGGACAACCTGCCGCTGGGTGGCGCTCGGCGACGGTGCGCTGGCGGCGGTAGCGGCCTCGGCCTGCGCCGGTGCTGCCTCCGCAACCGGCACCTGCTGGACCTGTGCGGCGTGAGCTGCAGCGGCCGCTTCCTGAGCCTTGGCCTGCTCCTGCTCGCGGATCTTGTCGCGCTCAGCGTCCAGCCGTGCCTGCTCGGCCTGCTGGTGCTCCGCAATGCGTGCCGCGACCAGGTTGCGCAGATCCTCCGGCGCCTTCGTCGCGCACAGCTGGACCCGGTCGGCGAACAGCGTTGCGTGCTCGACATGCCCGGCGAGGATGGCCACGTTCGCGCGGATCCGTTCGGCGTACTGGCTGGCGTCGATCTTGGCATTGGCCGCCACCGCGTCCACGGCTTCCTGCATGCTGCTGAAGGAACGCTTGCCCTTCATCGCCTCGGCGATGTCGGCAACCAGCGTCGTCGGCATCGGAATGGCGTGCTCGCCCAGGGTCTCGTTGATGGCCAGCACGTGCTGCTGCACGGCGCGGCGGGCGGCGTTGCCGATTTCAGTGCGGCGCTCGTCCTTGCGGCGCTTCACCAGCTTCTCCAGATCCAGACGCTTGGCCCGAGCCTCGGCCGCGATGTCATCGATCGTGCGGAACAGCAGATCGATGCTCTCGGTCTGGCTGAGGGCGTGCTGCTTGGCCGCCTTCAGCTGTTCCTCGATGTTGCCGCACCACTTCACGGTGGTCTCGGCATCGGCGAAGTCCTGGTCGCTCACCAGCTCGGTGCTGATGCCCTGGAAAACGGCGATAGCCTGGTCCTTCCACTCAGCCAGGTTGGAAGCGGTGACCATTCCGGTCACCTCGATGCGCAGGGCCGGCATCTGGTCCGGGGCGCGGCCGGCGGCAACCGGAGAGGCAACCGCCGCCGGCTCATATGCGGCGACGTCAGCCTCGAACTGGGCCCAGCCCGCAACGATCTTGGCGCGCAGCTCCGGGTTCGGGACGTACCAGCAGTGGCGTTCCTCGACCAATTCGTTGCCGGCCCACTTCGAGGCCATGAACAGCACGCGCTCGGCGCCGCTGACCATCGCCTGATGTTCCATCTGCACCTGGTAGTGCAGCGGCAGGGCATCATTCCCGTCGTGCATGGCCAGACGCAGGTCGTCGTTGAGCGACTTGTGCTCAAACGCCGTGTCCTCCAGCAGCGTCAGGCCGTCGAAGCTGGCCGAGAACTTGCCATGCGTTCCGGTGACCGGGAACAGCTCTTCCCCAAGGATCCTCTCGGCCAGAGGCCGTGCGAGGTCTTCGAAGCGGTGGCCGTCGGCGAAGCGCTGCAACGTCGCGGCGTCGTGTTCAACCGCCGCGCCAGTGGCGAACTCGCGCACCAGCTGGCTACGGGTCTTGTAAGGGCTGCAGCCCATCATCGCCGGCGCATCGCTGGCGTTGAAGTGTGCGGCGCGGTGGGCATGCCATTCCGGAGTGCCCTGGATCAGGTTCACGATCTTCATGCGCGGTCTCCTTCGGCATTCCAGTCGGTGGGATCGGCAGCGTCGGTAGCAGTGGTGGCAGCGGTGACGGGGTCCGCGGCGTTCGTTTCCGGATCGGCCACTTCCTCGGCCACCGTGATGGGCTCGTACTTGCGCAGCTGCTGCCGCTGGTCGTCGGTCATGCGCGCCTTGGCCTTGGCCTCAACCATGGCGATCAGGCCTTCAGCGCTCTTGCGGCCGGATTCGATCACCGTCTTCCAGTTCGCCAAGTTCTTGGTGAACTCGTCGGCCGGGTAGATGGCCGGCTCGGAGGAAACCACCGTTGCCGTGGTGCGATGCACATCAGTGCTCGCGGACGGGACATCCATGATTTCCTCGGCAATCGCCATGCCCTTCAGGACATCGGTGAACATGTCACGCAGGGCGAACGCACGTGCACGCATCTGGCGCATGCGCTTCGGATACTGCGACCACGGCCCCTGCTTGCCGACCAGTCCAGCTTTCTTGGCGTCTTCCATACTGAAGGTCACCAGCGCTTCCTTCTCGCCCTTGCGCTTCACCTTGCAGTAGGCCGTATCGTGCTCGTCCCATTCCTCGACGAACTCGCACACGGGCGAGCTGCGCACCAGGGCGAGCACGGCGTCCCCCCACAGCGCGGCGCGGCCGTTGATGACGGCGATGTTCTGGACGGCCTGCAGCGGCTTCAGGCCCAGCTCGGCGCCCCACTGGATGGCGATCAGGCAGTTGGCCGGCTTGCCCTTGAAGTCCTTCGGGACCAGGTCGCTGTTGGCCAGGTAGTCGCAGAAGGTCAGGGCTTGCTCGAACGTCTGCGGGCTGAGGTCGAACTGCTGGCGCGGCTGCGCGGTGAGAGCGCCGGACTGCTGCACAAGTGCATTCATGGCGTTGAATCTCCTGCCGGCAGCGCCGGCGCTATGGGAATGAAATGCCGGCGTCGTGGAATCCCGGCCGGCGCGGGGCCCGTGAGGGCGGGGAATTCGTTACGCGGCCAGGTCGGCCTGCTGCGCGGCGGCGCTCGGCGGCGTGAGGGTCAGACGCACCTCACCGCGGCGCCAGGCGGAGATCAGCTCGGCGTCTTCGTCCTCGTCCAGCAGCACCGAGACGGTGAAGCCCATGGCCACGCTGCCGCCTTCGAGCGGCTTCCAGGTGATCTTTTTCACCTTGGCGTCGGCGAAGAACACCGGATCGATGTGGTCCATCAGGGAGCCGATCGACAGCTCGTAGCCTTCGAACTTCCCAGTGATGTCCTGCTCGCCCAGCAGCGGCAGGTTCAGCGCCACGAGGTCGGTGCTGCCTTCCATCGGCAGGTTCTGCTGCTGGCCCTTGTCGGCCTTCTTCCAGAACGCCGGCAGGATGGCCGGGTCGATGGTGTTGAGGATGGTGTTCGGGGCGTTCAGCGAGAACTTCAGGTCAGCCGCGGCCGCGTCTTCGTCGCCGTGCTTTTCCTTCCGCAGGTTTAGATGCGAGAACACCGCATCGTGTTGATCGAGTTGGAACATCGGTGGTGCCTCTCGTAGGGGCCGGCCGCGCCGGCGGGAAGTCAGGACCAGGCGAGCGGCCAGCACATCGCCCAGCCAAGGCCGAGGACGATGGCGACGCAGCCCAAGAAGGCGAGGAAGTCGGCGGCGTTACGGCAGCCGATGGCGGTCAGAAGGCGCATGCGTCCTCCGATTCGAAGGCGGCCAGAGCCGCAAGGAGGCGCTCGTCGGCCATGACCTGGTCTGTGAGGTCGCGGGCTGCGAGGGAAGCGCGGGCGGCGGACCGCAACTCGATCAGCGGTTCGCGTATCGAGCGGAGCTCCGCCAGCAGGATGCGTGCGTGTTCTGCCATGCGGTCCGCGGTGATCTGCCTACCGCCGTGCTTGGCCGCCGCCTTGTCGGCCTGCTTGCCGTAGCGTGCGGCGCGGTCCGCCCGATCCAGCAACTGGCGGTCCAGCACGGCCAGAACATCCACACCGCGGCTCACGACAGCACCGCCTGCAGCAGTACGGCGGCCAGCACGCCCAGGCAGAACGACAGGGCATTGGCGACGACAGTGGCGACCACGTGGTGGCGCTGCTCGCGTTCGGCGGCGGTCATGCGGCCTCCCGAATTTCGCGGCGGAGTTCTTCCAGTTCCCGCTCCAACTCGGCGATCCGGCCCTCTGCTTCTTCTGCCTTCTGCTCTGCCGCGATCAGATCGGCGCATGCATCGCCAAGGGCGTCGCGCATCTTTTCGGTGCCGACGTTCTTGACTGCTTCGCGGACCTTGGCGAGTTCTGCCGAGAGGTCGGAAAGCAGGCAGTCAGGAACCAACTTGGAAATCCGGCCCTCAGCGATCACAAAGGCCTCGTCCACCGCTGGGCACGTTTCACCGCAGTAGCCGAACGACCGGCGGAGACGTTCCTTGTAGGCGCTCATGCCGCCACCTGCTGCAGCGCCATTTCCAGCAGCTGCGCGTCGATGGCCGCGGCCTCGTCGCGGGCCAGCCGGTACAGGTCCTGCAGCACACCCGAGCCCATCAGGTCGGCCGGGTCCGTGTGGTGCAGCCGGTGCAGCGCCAGCGACACCTCGGTGTAGTGGGTGCCGCTGAAGGTGCCGGCCGTCTGTTCCTCGGCCTCGCGCAGCTTCGCCGGGTCGGTGCGGTAGGCCTTGGCCAGGTCCGCTGCCTGCTCGGCGCGGTGTTCCTGTTCAAAGCGCGGATCTTCCTGGTCTTCCCAGCTGCGCTGGGCGTTGCGGGCCAGGTCGCTTGCGGTATGCAGTCCCATGGTGGACCCCGTTTCAGATGGCCCGGAAGGGCCGACGGGGCAACATTACCGAAATGGTTATTGGCGGTCAATACCGAAACGGTAATTTTTTTGCGACCGGTTCGGGTCGGTGGACACAAACGCAAAGAACCCCGCGCTGGCGGGGTTCCGGTGGAAGGTCAGGGGGGGGAATTCAGTAGCGATAGCGGAGCAGTCCAGCGTCCTCAAAGCTGACGCCGTCCAGCATGCACTCCTGCGCGCGCTCCAAATCCTTATGTAGCTGGATCAGCGCTTCATCATCGAGCTGTTCGATACCCGCAAGGCCAAACACTGCTTGGTCGATGATCATCTGCATGGGGTGTCCCCAGCGTCGCCGGAAGTGCCTGATCATCTTGCAATGCGACTCTCGCATCAGGTCATCCATGCCGCGCGGGGGCGGTTGTGGCTTTACTAGGCGAAGCCTGGGTCGATCGATTCGTACCTCAGCCTCCATCGCGTTCGCCATTCGACTAGCCAGTTCCTTCAGCCGCTCTTCGCTCAATGCCATCCTGCGCTCCCTTGGTCTTTTCCAGACGAGCCACAAAGGCCCGCATGAAGTCGAGAACGTTGCTGTCGTCCAGACCTGCGGCCTCCGCTCTGACC
The DNA here is from genome assembly GCF_059295135.1 of Stenotrophomonas sp. INTA L402-1. Lineage (NCBI taxonomy): Bacteria > Pseudomonadati > Pseudomonadota > Gammaproteobacteria > Lysobacterales > Lysobacteraceae > Stenotrophomonas > Stenotrophomonas sp. INTA L402-1. Next base: position 61,834 of record NZ_JCAFWP010000002.1, on the reverse strand, counting down.
GTTTCATAGGCAACGGCCAGAGCAACCACGTTGATGTCTGGGACAGGTGGTTCTCCCCTGATCTCCGCCACCAGCTGAAGCAGCCGGTGGGCGGAACGGAGCGTAGCGACGTCTATTCCCACAGGTTGAGACGCAGCAACTGGTGGCCTATCGAGCTCACCGTGAGCGAGGCCCATGGCTGATTCAAGATCACGCGCAAGTCTCCCGCCTATCCCCTTTGGAGAACCTTCAGAGATCCATTGGCTGACCTGTGGCTGTGCCCAGCGGCTGCCGCCGTACTGTCGCGCCCATTCGGCTGGGCCGCCCGCCTGATTGACCAGGCGGCGCATGTTTTCGGTTCGGGCGGTGCTTGCGTCCATGGGGGTAATGGTCACAAGCGACGACCTGCAGGGGAATGACCGAAACGGTATTGACCGCCAATAACCAAAACGGTAATGTGCGGCGCATGAACCTGACCAACTACGCCACCAGCAAAGGGGGAACCGGCACGCTGAAGTGCCCGGTTCTGGTTTCGGTTGCCCAAAAGGCCAACTGCAGCGTTGGAACGCTCTACCAGATCGCGCTGGGCAACAAGCAACCCAGTCCGAAGCTGGCGAACGAGATTCACCGCGCAACGCGGGGGCGGGTCAACCGTAGCGAACTGCGCCCTGACGTCTTCGGCCCGGCGCCGGCAAGCGAGCCGACCGGCACGGAGGCCTGAATGTTCAAGTCTCCATTCGCCGCCGGCGTTGTATGGGGCTTGGGTATCAGCTGCCTCTACGTCATTCCCATCACCTTCGCGACGTTGACTGACACCGGCCTCTACGGCTTCGGCGGCTGCGTGGCCGTGATGCTGCTTGTCGCCGCAGCGATCGCAGAGATCCGCGCACGCAAGAAGGGGGGCAAATCCTAATGCCCGTCCTCGCTCAGCAGCTGTGCCAACTCCTTCTCCAGCGCCGCCACCAGGTGCGAGGCCATCTCGTAGTTGTGCCGGTTGCTTCCCTTCCACGAATCGCGCTCGGCGCGGGCACGTTCCAGCTTTCGCTGGGCTGCTTCGATCTGCTCGGTGGTTGCCATGTGTGAAAAGACCTCGGATCTGTTGGAAGCCTCGCACCGCCAGATGCTGGCGTGGTGCGACGCGAATGGTGGCGTGCCCGAAGGCTACGCTGAGTCGGCCCTGGCCGAGATCGCATTCTGGCGCAGCGTCGAGGCTCACACGAGCGTTGAGTTCGCGGCCGCCATGTTCGGCCAGTGGCAGGACGAGCGCCTGTCTGCATCCGATGGCACCTGACATGGCCACCTCACACCGGCCTGGTGGGGAAGGGCACAACCACGCCCACCGCACCGGCCGCCATCGGCTCGCGCTTCTTCCGCTTCAGCGGACGCACGTGGGTCTTTCCCCCCGCCCTTACGAGGGCAAAGCAGCGCCCACCGGTCCAGATCATCTGGACGACGTTTCCGTGGGCATTCCGCAGTGAACCGGGCATCGGGGCCTTCCGTTGTGGTGGGCCTCCATTTCCGCCCCCGACCCCCTGGCAAGAAAAGGCAAATCATGGAAATCACTGACAACCTGACGGATCCAACTGGACGGCTTCACCTGGGTATCTGCGTGACCCGGAAGCCGAAGGACGCACCGCTGCAGGTCGTGCGGCAGATCGAGACCCCGGACCAGGCGCTGGCCATCGCGATGAAGGCCGGCGACCACAAGCTGGCCAACGTGGCCGCTGCCATCGGCAAGTCGGAGAGCTACGTGTCGCGCATGCGCCGCGGCATGCGTCCGATTCCACGCAGGCTGGTCGGTCCGCTGTGCGCTGCGACCGAATCGAACCTGCTGCGTCAGTTCTTCGACATGCAGGCGGCGCTGGAGTCTCCATGCAGGCGATCGGAAGTGTCGCGCCTGGCCGGGATGTTGAGGGGCGTATGAGCATAGACGCGCGTCTCAGCACGGGTTTGCCCGGCCACCCGAAGACGAAGAAGCTGGTTCGTCGGCTGGGTCCTGCCGCTGGCTGGTCGCTGGTGTGCCTGATCCTGTGGGCGCGCGCCAACCGGCCGGATGGTGATCTGGAAGGCATGACCGCCGAGGACATCGAGCTGGCCGCAGACTGGGCGGGCGATAACGACGCGCTGGTGCGTGAGCTGGCGTCGGTCGGGTTCCTCGATGGCAGCGATGGCGCCTACCAGCTGCATGACTGGGCCGAGCATCAGCCCTGGTCGGCGGGTTCCGACCTTCGTTCGTTGAAGGCGAAGTGGAACGCGGTGAAGCGTCATCACGGTGAATCGGAGGCCAATCGTCAGGTCCCCGAATATGCAGCAATCCGTGCTGCATCTGCAGAACATTCTGCTAGTAGCAATGGTTCGGATGCTGGTAGCAGTTCACCAGCAATGCGCTCAGCAGGAACTAGCAATGCTCCGTCTCCGTCTCCGTCTCCGTCTCCAAAAGAAGAAAAACACCCCCATACCCCCTCGGCTACCGCCGAAGGGGCGAAACCTGGGCGGAAGAAGCGGGAGAAGATCACCTTCGCTGCCTTCCTCGACCTGTGCCAGGAGGCCGGCGAATCGGCCATCCCGAAGACCGATCCGATCTTTGCCTTCGCCCGTGACGCTGGGATCCCGAAGGACTTCCTGCACCTGGCATGGCGGGAGTTCGCTGGCCGGCATCGCGACAGCGGCCGGTTGCAGAAGGACTGGCGCGCCCACTTCCGCGATGCCGTCCGCCGGAACTGGTTCAAGCTTTGGTGGTTGCCGCCTGCAGGTGGCTGCGAGCTGACGACGGCCGGTGTGCAGCTGGCCCGTGAGCGCGATGCCGAGAAGGCCCGTGAGCAGGAGCAGGCCCCATGAGTGCCCAGCCTGCCTACCGCGACGACTACGCCTACCTGCCGGTGCCGCCGCATTCGATCGACGCTGAGCAGTCCGTACTCGGTGGCCTGATGCTGGCGCCGGAAGCGCTGCGCGAGGTCCGCGACGTGCTGGCCGAACGGGACTTCTACCGCCGCGACCACCAGCTGATCTGGCACGCCATCTGCGATCTGGCCGACCGCGAACAGCCCTTCGATACGGTGCTGCTGATCAACTGGTTCGAGAACCAACGGCAGCTGGAACTGGTGGGCGATGGCGCGTACCTGGTCGAGCTGGCCAGCACCACGCCGTCAGCGGCCAACATCCGCGGCTATGCCGAGGTCGTGCGCAACAAGGCGCTGCTGCGGGGCGTGATCGAGCGCGCGACCGAGATCACCAACGACGCCTACGGCACTGCGGACGAGGACGCCGATGCCCTGGTGGCCAGTGCCACAGCGAAGTTCGCCAACCTCAGCGTGCAGTCAGGCGGCAACGGCGGCCTGGTGATGGTGCGCAGCGACCTGCAGGGCATGTGGGAGGAAATGGAGGCCCGGTTCGAGGGAACCGCCGACCTCGGCCTGGTTCCGCCGTGGCAGAACGTGGCCAGGAAGCTGCCCGGCTTGGAACCCACGGACCTGATGATCCTCGCGGCTCGGCCGTCGATGGGCAAGACGGCGAACATGCTGGAGTGGGTCTACAGCGTGGCGGTGCAGGGCAAGCACGCTGCGGTTTTCAGCCTGGAGATGGCCCGCCGGCAGCTGCTGGCGCGGTTGATGAGCATGCACTCGGGCGTGCCGTTGTCGCGCATGCGGGTGAAGGGCGAACTGACCAACGACGACTGGCACAAGCTGAGCATCGCCCGCAACTTCCTGCATGGCCTGCCGCTGGCGATCGATGATTGCGGCTCGTTGCCGGTGGATTCGCTGGTGGCGCGCGCGTCGCGCATGCACGCCAAGGTGAAGGGTGGGCTGGGCGTGGTCGCGGTCGACTACCTGCAGCTTCTGTCGGGTCCGGCCAAGGCCGGCAATCGCACCGAGGAAGTCTCCTACATCTCGCGCACGCTGAAGAAGCTGGCCAAGACGCTGGGCTGCCCAGTGATCGCGTTGTCGCAGCTCAACCGCTCGCTGGAGACGCGCACCGACAAGCGCCCGGTGATGGCCGACCTGCGCGAATCGGGCGCAATCGAGCAGGACGCCGACGTGATCGCCTTCATCTACCGCGACGACTACTACACGAAGGACGCCTGCGGCGCTCCCGGCATCTCGGAATTCATCCTGGCCAAGAACCGCCAGGGCGAGACAGGCACCGCCTACCTGCGCCACCACCTCGAATGCAGCCGTTTCGAGAACTACCACGGCGAGAAGCCGAACTACTCGCTCAAGACCGTGCTGCGCGATGCAGACGATGACAGCGGCGGATTCGATGCGCCGCGCGATCGCCGCAGGAGCGGCAAGGACATGGCAACCGGAGAGCGCGCATGACACCGAACGAGAGGGCGAACTGGTGCATTCAGCAGGCCGAGGAAATCGAGGCAGGCCTGCCACCGGTGGATGCCGATCTGGATCTGATCCCCATCGGCTACGCAATCGCCGGCTGGTGCAGGGGGGTGGCCACCACCTTGGCGACGGAAGAGGAGCGCGCCGCATGAACCTGGGAACCTTCATTCTCCGCGCCGGCAATGCCCGCGACCGCATGGCGGCTGCGTGGCACTTCGCCTGCCAGTTCCTGGAGCTGGGGCAGGACGTGTGCGTGACCGTCAAGGAACACAAGCCGAGCCGTAGCCTGGAGCAGAACGCCATGTTCCACGCCATCTGCGGCGAGCTGGCCACCCAGCTGAAGTGGGCCGGCCGCTACATCGACGCCGAGGGCTGGAAACGCCTGCTGGTCGACGCCTGGGCGCGCGAATCCAACCGCCAGCAGGGCGATGTGGTGCCATCCCTCGACGGCGCCAGCATCGTGAACCTGTCCATCCAGACCCGGCGCATGACCGTTGGTCAGATGGCCGAGCTGATCACCTTCGCACAGGCCTGGGCCGTGGAGAACAACGTGCGCCTGAGCGACCAGGCTCCGAAGCGACTGCAGAGGTACGCGGCATGAGCGGCGCCGGATTCATTCCCTATCGGCAGTGCATGGTCGCTAGCGGCGAGTGCTTCATCCAGGGGCGCTGCCTGCAGAAGTGCAACCAGTCCAGCCTGCATGGGTTGAGCCCCGAGCAGCTGCTGATCATGGCCGCGCAGGCGCAACGGAAGGCCGTGGGCCAGTCTTCGCGCATCGCCGCTGTGATCGACCAGATGGTGCAGGACGTTCGTGGGGGTGCCCGATGAAGCGCGGGCGCAGCACCAGCAAGCCCACCGTTGAGCAGCAGCAGCGCATGGACGCCATCAAGGACATCGGCTGCGTGGTCGCCTATGCCCTCGGCCTGGGCTACATCCCCTGCGAGGTGCACCACCTGACCGTGGGCGGCAAGCACGGCCAGAAGCGGCGCGGCCACGACTTCACCATCGGCCTGAATCCGTGGTCACACCGTGGGGAACCGTTCGGCGGCATGGATGCGGAGACCTGCGAGGCGCTGTTCGGCCCGTCCTACGCCAAGCAGCCACGCCGGTTCCGCCAGGAGATCGGCAACGACGACTACCTGCTGGACCTGCAGAACACCGCGCTGGATCAGTACTGGGGGAGGGTGCGGCCATGGCGCGCAGCCTGACCTTCGGCATCGACCCGGGCCTGACCGGCGCCATCGCCACGTTGGTGGACGGCGAGGCCGGGCCGGTGATCGACACCCCGATCATGGAAGTGGACGGCCACACCGAGCTCGACGCGCGCGCGATGGCGATGTTCATCCGCGCCGCCAGGGAGATGAACCCCGGTGCCCACGTCTCGGCCTGCATCGAACGCGTTCGGGCCATGCCTGCCAAGGGGCGCAAGCAGGGCGCGCAGTCGTCCATGAACTTCGGCGACACCTACGGGAAGGCCAAGGCGGTGCTGGAGCTGCTGGGCATCCCGACCACCAGGGCGGAGCCGGCCAGCTGGAAGCGGTCCTTCGGGCTGCTGAAGCAGGACAAGGACGCCGCCCGTGTTCTGGCGATCACGCGGTTCCCATCCGCCGCGCCGTCCCTGCGCCGCAAGAAGGACAACGGCCGCGCCGACGCGCTCCTGATCGCCCTGTGGTTCGAGAACACCCACTTGGCCTCGCACATCACCGACGAGGCCTCAGCCTGATCACGACGAACCCCACTGGGGGAACGACCATGCGCAAGAAGACCGACAACCAGACGACCAGGCAGGCAGCACCGCACCGGCAGTTCCGCCGGTCAGCGGTCGGCCTTGCCGTGGCCAGCGAGGCGGACGTGCTGGTGGTGGCCAGGAAGGTGCTTTCCCGCGTGCGCGACATCCGCAACGCCCAAGGCGAGGGCAGCTACGTGTTCGGAGACCCGGCCTGCAGCATCTTCGCCCTGCGCATCGGCTCGGCAGCGGGGGAGGGCATGCTGCGGGAACACCCTGACTGGCTGTTCGGGCTCTACGGCGCCGACACCGCCGACGGCAAGCGGGTCAGCTTCCCCAGCCCGGACCAGATCGCCGAGGACCTGCGGGAGCACTACGGCTGGGAGCAGCCCGAGCCCGTCCGCTGGCCGATGCAGCTGGAATTGTTCGCTGCTGCCTGATCGCCATTGATCGGAATGCTCAGGCTGGGATAACAGCAGCATGAGCGACCGCCAGACGCTATCCACCATGGAACTGCTGCACGCCAGCATCGTCCGTCCAGACGGAACGGTGCCGGCTATCGACCGCAGCCCGTCGCCCTGGTGGCGGAACAGTCAGGAAGCCACCCGGGGCGAGTACCGGGACGACCAGCACGCAGGTGTCGACAACAGCGTGCAGCCGACACGGGGAGAGCCGCGTTGCGGCGGCCATGGGGACTTGCCTCTCCATGGTGACGTTCATGCCCCCGGGAATCGGCAGCCTCTACCAGGTGCGCGGACATGCGCGCCCTGACCCCGAAACAGGAATCCTTCTGCCAGCGCTACCTCGAAACCGGGAACGCCAGCGAGGCCTATCGCCTGTGCTACAGCGCCGAGAAGGCCAAGCCCGAGACGGTGAACCGCTCGGCGAAGGAGCTGCTGGATAACCCCAAGATCGCCGCAAGGCTCTCCGAGCTGCGTGCGGAGGCCCTTGTAGGGCACTCGGTGACCGTCGCCAGCCTGCTGAGGGAGCTGGAACAGGCCCGTCTGGTGGCGATGAAGAAGCGCCAGGGGGCAGCAATGGTGCAGGCCACCATGGGCAAGGCAAAGCTGGCCGGGCTGGAGAAGGGCGGCGACCCGGACGACAGCCCCACACCGGCATCGGTACGGATCGAGATCGTCAGCGGGCGGAAGAATGCCAACGCTCAATGAGCCCCAAGCCGCGTTCCTGCAGCTGCCGCACAAGTTCCGCGCCTTCGTGGGTGGTTTCGGCTCGGGCAAGACTTGGGTTGGCTGCGGGTCGTTGTGCAGCCACGTGTGGACGCATCCGCGCGTGCCGGCCGGGTACTTCGCCCCCAGCTATCCGCAGATCCGCGACATCTTCTATCCGACCATCGAGGAAGTGGCCTTCGACTGGGGCCTGCGCGCGCGCATCGTAGAGTCGAACAAGGAGGCCCACCTGTACTCCGGGCGGCAGTACCGCGGCACAGTCATCTGCCGGTCGATGGACAACCCGGCCAGCATCGTCGGCTTCAAGGTCGGCAAGGCCCTGGTTGACGAGATCGACACGCTGAAGAAGCGGAAGGCCCAGGACGCCTGGCGCAAGATCATCGCCCGCCTGCGCGTGAAGGCCGATGGCCTGCAGAACGGCATCGATGTGACGACCACCCCCGAGGGGTTCAACTTCGTCTACGAGCAGTTCCACCAGCTGCCCAGCGAGAACCCGAAGCTGCAGGCGCTGTACGGCCTGGTGCACGCCAGCACCTACGACAACGAGGCCAACCTGCCCGACGACTACATCCAGTCGTTGTTCGAGAGCTACCCGCCGCAGCTGGTGCAGGCCTACATCGACGGGATGTTCGTCAACCTGACCACGGGGTCGGTGTACCCGGCCTTCTCCCGCACGGCCAACAACACCACGGCCGAGATCCAGGATGGCGAGGCGCTGCACATCGGCATGGACTTCAACGTGCTGAACATGACGGCCATCATCTGCGTGATCCGCGACGGCGAGCCGATGGCGCTGGCCGAGCTGACCGGCATCCGCGACACACCGGCGATGATCCAGGCGCTGCGGGACCAGTACGGCGGTCACCGCATGACGATCTACCCGGACGCCAGCGGCGACAGCCAGCACACCAACAACGCCAGCACGTCCGATCTGGGCCTGATCCGCGCCGAACGGTCGATGACCATCGTGGTGCCGGCGGCCAACCCACGCATCCGCTCCCGCGTGGTCAGCGTCAACGCCATGATCCTCAACGCCAAGCGCCGCCGCCGCTTCCTGGTGAACGTGCGCAACTGCCCGAAGCTCACCGAAGCGCTGGAGAAGCAGCCCTACGACGCCAACGGGCTGCCCGACAAGACGACCGGTTTCGACCATCCGCCGGACGCCCTGGGCTACTTCATCCACAGCAAATTCCCCGCCGCAGTAAGCGCGCGCGACCGACCGTCCATTGAACGGCCTCGGGTGCTGGTGCCCCATAGCCGCCAGTGGTTGGAGCACTCCGACCAGCCCTCACTCGCCGAACGTAGGAGATCCGCCCTGTGACCATGCCCACCGCCGACAGCTTCACCGACGCACTGGCGGCCGAGCAGGCAGCCGACGCAGAGCGCGAGGCGCAGGCCCAGGCGCTGGCACAGGAAGAAGCGGACGTCGCCAACTGGCACAAGCGCATCAAGGAGTCGCGCGAGTTCGACAAGCACGCCCGGAAGGGCTATGCGCTGGACCGGCGCTACTGCCGTAACCAGGTCGATCCGGTCTACGACGTGAGCGTGCCCATCGCCGGCACCTACGTGAACCTGCTGACGTCGTTCCTGTATGCGCGTGACCCTGAGCCCGCCGTGCAGCCCGCCGAGTCGGTCGGCTCCAGCCGGGTGAAGCTGGCCAAGCAGGTCGGCCGCACGCTGGAGATCGTCATCGCCTCGCTGTGGAAGCGCGGGCGCTTGAAGCACGCCGCCGACGCCATGGTGCGTTCGGGCCTGAGCATCGGCATCGGCTGGATCAAAGCGGCATGGCACCGCGAGACCGAGCGCGACCCAACCACGGACCAGCGCATCGCCGACCTGCGCGCCAAGCTCGAGGCCCTGGCCCTGATGGAAACCGAGCTGGCTGAAGGCAACGCAGCCAACCCGGACCTGCTGAAGGCTCAGTACGAGCAGCAGATGAAGACGCTCGAAGCACAGGTCGAACACATCATCTACAACGGCCTGGTCTTTGACTTCGTGCGCGGCGAAGACATCCAGGTGTCCATGGACGTGGCCACCCTGAAGGACTACGCCATATCGCCGTGGATCGCCCACCGCACGTTCATGCCGTACGACAAGGCGCAGGCCACGTTCCCGGAGCTGCGCGACGAGCTGGGGAAGGCCGAGGCCTACTACCACGTGCAGCCAGAGAGCCGCGCGCGCGAAGATGGGTTCGCCCCGGCTGATGGTGTGGTGAGCGACAGCGACGCCGAAGTGTTCCGCAGCGCCACGGCAGCGGGGCAGGGCAGTGATGCCGGCCCGCGCTTCCTGTGCATCTGGGAGGTGTGGGACCTGACCACCAACCTGGTGCACACCATCACGCCCGGCCTGCGCCGCAACCTGCGCCAGCCGTACACCCCCGACCAGCGCAGCACGCGCTTCTACCCGTTCTTCCAGTGGGCGCCGCTGTGGGTGGATGGGGAGCGGCATCCACAGTCGCTGGTGGACCGCTCACGCGCCCTGCTGGACGAGTACAACCGTACCCGCACCAACTACCGCGAGCATCGCCGCCGCGCGATCCCGAAGCTAGGCTTCGACCGTGGCGCTGTCGAGCCGGACGACGCAGCGAAGTTGGAGGGCGCTGCAGTCGGCGAAATGGTCGGGCTGGACCTGAAGGGCTTGCCCACCACCAGCGTGCTGTTCCCTATCCAGTACAACCAGATCGACGCCGCGCTGTACGACACAGCACCTATCCGCGCCGAACTTGAACTGATCTGGGGCATCCAGGAGGCGCTGTCCTCCAGCATCCAGACCGCGAAGACGGCCACTGAGGCCGACATCCAGCAGCAGGGCACCGAATCCCGCCTGGGCTACAGCCGCGACAGCCTGGACGATGTGCTGGGCGAGGTCGCGCAGTACACCGCCGAGGAAGCCATGTCACCCGCGGGCCTGTCGCCGGAAGAGGTCAGCGACATCGCCGGGCCTGAAGCCCTGTGGTTCAACGCACCGCTGCCTGAGCTGGTCACCGCGCTTTTGAATGTCGCCATCCGCGCTGGTAGCTCGGGCCGCCCGGCTTCCAATCTCCGCCGGCAGCAATGGGCGACCATTCTTCCTCAGATGCAGCAGGCCGCGATGACCATCGGCCAGCTGCGTGGAGCTTCACCATTCGAGATCGCGGACCGGCTGGAGCAGATGCTCGTCGAGTCCGTGGAGCGTTTGGGCGATCCATCGATCGATGCGTACTCGTTCATTCCCCAGACGCCCGAAGCACCCGCCATGGGCATGCCAGGCGTGCCAGGCGCCGCACCTTTGCTACCCGGCCCCCCTGGTGCCGACCCGATGCAAGCCCTTCCGCCGGCCGAAGCGCCGGTACCCACCGCAGCACCCGTGGGCGGCGTTGTCGCGCCGCCTCTCTGACACAGGAGCAGACCATGCGCCGCCACCCCCTGACTCTGGCCATCTGGCGCGCGATCGCCAGCATGGCCCGCTGATCACCAGCACCACGCCATCCCGCCGCCAACTGAGGTTCCACCATGCACATCGAAGACCCGAACACCCCGGCCACGCCGGATGCCACCCCGACCGACGTACAGCCGGGCGACACCGGCGCGCCGCCGGTTGCCGATGGCGGCGATGCGCCGCAGCCGCCTGCTACTGAGCTGGATGCGTTCTCCGCTGGCGTTGAAGCTGCGCGCGAGCAGGAAGCACGCGAGGATGCACTGCCCGGCGACGCCCCGGCAGCAGACGGCCAGCCGCCGCAGGACGGCGCACCGGCCACGCCGGCCGCGACCGACCCGAACGCACCGCCCGCCGGCGAGCAGCCGCCGGCACCGCCCGCGCAGCCGCAGCAGCCGACCGTTGATGACGAGGTCAAGCAGCTGGGCCTGAAGGAACGCGCGGCTGAGCGCTTCCAGGAGCTGCACACGCAGGCCCGCGACGCCCGCGAGCGAGTCAGCCAGTGGGAGGAAACGGTCCAGAGCACTGGCGCCACGCCGGAGCAGTTCGGCGGTGCACTGCGCTACCTGTCCGACATCAACTCCGGCGACCCGAGGCGCATGGCAGACGCCTACGAGCGCATGCAGGGGGAACTGCAGTGGCTGGGCCGGGAGCTGGGCCGCGAGGCACCGGGCTTCGATCCGCTCAGCGCGCACCCGGACCTGGCCGGCCGCGTGAACTCAGGCGACATCACCCGCGACGTGGCGCTGGAACTGGCCCAGCACCGGCAGACCGGCCAGCTGCAGCAGAACCACACCCAGGCGCAGCAGGATCGCCAGCAGCAGGATCTGCAGTACCAGCAGGGGCTCGCGTCGGTGCAGCAGCTGGGCACGCAGCTCCGTGCTGGTGATGCGCAGTTCGACCAGAAAATGGTGCTGCTGACGCCGACGATCGACATTATCCAGCGCACGCTGCCACCGGCGCAGTGGCAGACCGAGATCCACCGCGCCTACCTGGCCCTACCGGCCACCGCGGTCGCCGCGCCAGCTGCAGCGGCACCTGTCGCCCGCAGCGCCCCCAATCCGATCAGGGCGAACTCTGCCGCGCCGGTGGCGCCAAAAATCACTCCCGAGAACGCGTTCGACATTGGTGTGCAAGCAGCCCGGGCACGCGGGCAATAACGGAGAAGGGGCCTTTCGGCCCCTTCTTTTCTGGATCAGTAGATTCGCGGGACCGAAACTACTTCGAACAATGGCTGGTCGCCGATGTCATCACCATCAGGTCCGACCATCCATCCAGACCACTGGGTGAAGCGGCGGCGCGAATCGCTGAGACCACTTCCATCCGACTGGATACCGTCCAGCCCAAAGAATCTGTCGCTTTGGCCGTACTGCGCATAGAGGTAGGGCTTGTCGCCCAGCACCAATGCGGCGTTCCAGTTTTCGCGTTGACCATCGACGGCGTCAGAAATCCATTCGACGCGCGCCTCCACGGTCCATCCGCCGCCGATGTAGGTCGTCACGCCGGCCGGGTTGGGGAGAAACACACCTACTAAATCGCCAGTGAGCTGCACTGCCGACATGTATCCGCCTTGGCCCTGATTTGCATCAACTGAGAGAAACCATTCGCCGTCCTTTAAATAGAAATGACCGGCGGGAACCTCGCGTGCTTCAGCAGCGAAGAATGCTTCTACGGGAAAAATCATTCCATTGCCCCTGTTTGAGATAGCCGGCTTGCCCCGGCTCGCCGAGTGTACCTTCAGCGCCCATTGACGCGCCCACCAGCGCTGGCATCTTGACCACCGAGCGGCACACCAGCCGCCCCGCGTGTGACGTAAGCCGGGTTCGCCGCCGGTAGCGCTGTAACGAGCCTCGCGCCCTCGGAACGCGGAAAGACCCTCAGCCCCTGCGGGCTGGCCATCTTTCCTTCCGAGGCCATTCCTATGCCGCTTACCGCTGCGCAGATGGTGTCTGGTGCAAACACCCAGCTCCAGACCTATGCGACCAACGACCCGATCGATCAGTTCACCACCCAGCGACCGCTGGCCAACTGGCTGATCCAGAACCGCCAGGACTCGATCTTCGGCAACGGTGTCTTCAACGAGAAGATCCGCTACACGAACGACTCGAACTACCAGAACTACACCGGTGACGACCAGGTCACCTACAACCGCAAGAAGACCGTGCGTCTGGCGCCATTCCAGGCGTATGAGGCATTCGACGGCTTCACCCTCAACGAAACCGAGCTGGCCAACAACGGCATCATCCTCACCGATGACCGCAATGCGGTGATGACCGAAGCCGAGAAGATCCAGATCGTCAACATCCTCCAGGAGAACTGGACCACCCTGAAGGATGGTTTCCAGGAGAACTGGGACATCGAAGTGCACCTGGACGGCGCGACCAATCCGAAGGCTGTTCCGGGTCTGGACGCGCTGGTCAGCACTACCCCGACCGTGGGTACCGTCGGCGGCATCGATCGCGCGGCCACCCCGTACTGGCGCAATTGGGCCGACATCGGCATCAGCACCGCCACCGCCGGCAACCTGATCTCGCACCTGGAAACCCTGTGGCGTAAGTCCATCGCCTACGGCAAGTTGGGTGCGCCTGACTTCATCGTGGTCGGCTCGGACATGTACGACGCCATCCAGGCGGACGCGCTGAAGGTCATGAGCCGCCAGATCACGATGGGCACCTCGGCCACCGGTGGCGTCACCTTGGACCCGTCCACCAAGGCCCTGGCCTTCAAGGGCGTGCCGGTGGTATGGGATCCGACCTTCGACGCCCTGGACGACCTGCTGGGCGCCATCGCGGTGCCGTGGAAGAAGCGCGGCTACTTCCTCAACAGCAAGTCGCTGAAGCTGCGCCCGGTGAAGGGCCGCTGGATGGTCCGCCGCACGCCGCCGCGCGTGTACGACCGCCACACCCACTACTTCGGCATGACGGCGCACTACGGCCTGACGCTGAAGAAGGGCAACAGCAACGCGGTCTTCTCGATCGCCTGACCCCACGCAACGCCGGCGGGGGCATGCCTCGCCGGCAGGAGAACGAAATGCCGAACGTGAAGACGCTCCCGACCGGGGGCACCATCGTCAAGCTCAACAAGACCCCGCTGCTGGGCGGCTGGGGCCGCGAAGGCCTGGCCAACCTGGGTGACAACACCACCGTGACCACCGGCGTTCTGCTGCAGGGACATGAAGCGCCGGCCGACGGCAGCACCCCGGCCGCTGGCAGCTCGGGCTGGTTCACCCTGCTGAGCGCAGCCGCCAACCTGGCGCCGGTGGTCGAGATCGCCGACCTGCCGGACTTCATCCGCACCGGTACCGCCGCGACGGCGCCGATTACCCTGGAGGGCGTGCAGTAATGGCCAAGACCGTATCCCTGCTGTTGCTGACGCTGGTCATCGACCGCGACGCGACCACCAAGCTGCCGGTGCAGATCTTCGACTACGAGCTGCCGATCGTGGAAGAGCTGTATCCGCCGGAATCCATAAGCGAGTCGAAGCGCGAGGCTATCGAGGTCAAGGACTTCGACGTGTCGGAAGTCTACGCCGGCCTGCAGAACAAGTACGGCCGCACCGCGGAAGGTGCTGAGGCGCTGAAGCACGCCTACCGCAACGACCGCGAGTTCGCCAAGGCTGTGCAGGCCAGCATCGCCGCGGCGAAGGACGAAGCCGAGCAGGTCGACCAGGACGACGAGGAAGAAGACGACCAGCCGACCGAGCTGGAAGCCCTCGCCGGCAAGACCGTCGCCGAGATCGAGGCGGCGCTGGACAACCTGACCGACGAGGACCTGCACGAGCTGGCGGCGATCGAGAACGCCCGCGAGAAGCCGCGCAAGGGCGTGCTGGATGCCATTGCTGCGGCACTGGGCGACCAGGGCAGCGAAACCGTTTAAGTCCGCTGGCGGCGGGCTGGCGGCCGGCCGGGGCGACTCGGTCGGCCGTTTTTCTTTCTGGAGAACGATATGGGCGGCAACAACGCACCGATCATGGTCAACGGCGGCAACGTCTACGACAGCCCGCTGGGGTATGACGCGCCGATCAACTACGACACCGGCCAGGTGAACCTGTCATCGCTGGGCGTGGAATGGTCCCTGAAGAAGGCACGGCAGGAGGTTATCCGCCGCCTCGGCTTCGTGGTCGAGCCGGTGAAGGTGCAGCGCACGTTCGACCAGCTGCGGCAGACGGTATCGACGGCGCTTGGCTTCACCTACGTGGGCACTCCTGCACCGCGCACGATGGCATCGCTGCGGCTGGACCTGCTGCGCCGGCTTGGATTCTCCGCGCAGGCCACTGCCGATGCCTGGGCACCTGGCGTCAAGGAGCTGCTGACCAACTTCCTTTCCGAAGCGCAGGTGGCGCTGCAGCACCAGTACCGGCTGAGCGTCAGCACGCCGCTGGCACCGTTCCATGACGACGCCGACGTGACCACGCTCGATCCGTGGGCCGTCTTCCTGCTGGCGCTGGCCAACGGCAAGGCCCACCACGGCCAGCAGGACGCGAAGGCCTACTACGACCAGCTGGGCGGCTACATCACCACCGTGGCGAAGTCTGCGGACGTGAACCAGATCATCAACACCGCGCAGGACTCGCTGCTGCAGCGGTATGCAATGGACCGCTACGGCGACGGGAAGGCGCCGCTGGTCGAAGGCGACGACAAGACCCTGATCGACGGCGTGGCCGTGGAAATGCAGGCGATCGCCGATGCGAAGGCAAAGTACGGCCAGAAGGATGCCGAGGCCTACTACAGCCGCCTGCAGGAGATGGCACGGCGTCGGCCGTTCGACCTCGACGCGATGGTCGACAGCTTCATTCGTGACGCGCAGGACCAGCTGTATCAGCAGTACAAGGAACTGCGCACCGAGCGGTGGTGGACCATCCAGTGCGTGCCCGGCGCCAACCTGTACGACGTGCCGCTGGATCTGGATCAGTACCTGGACTTCCGGCGTATCACCTGGGCGGGGATCCAGGACGACGTGCAGTGGACGCCCCTGATCGACGGCATCGACCCTGTGCTGTACACCAGCACCTCGCTGAGCAAGCCGGCGTATTACCGGATCACCGGCTGTATCGAGATCTTCCCGGCACCCGACCGCGCGTACACGATCAAGATCCGCGGCCACCTTGGCCTGAAGTGGCTCACCGGTGACGACGACCTGCTGACGGTCAACAGCCGCGCGGTGTTCCTGCATGCTCTGGCGAACGCGAAGGCGCACTACAAGCAGCCCGACGCCGGCAACTACATGCAGCAGGCCCAGGCCTATGTGCGGCAGCTGATCGCCGGCTCCCACGGCACCCGGCGCTACATCCCCGGCACGCGGCAGATTCCGCCGGCGCGGCGCCCGATTCCCGTTGGCGGCTGGCCGGAGGGCAACTGATGCGCGCCACCTACCTGACCGCCGTAAAGGCCGGCATCACCCGCCTGCGCGACAAGGGCGGCGCGTCGGAGGATGCGCTGTTCGATCTGCTCAACGGCTACGTGACCGCGGCCCGCACCATCCGCATGCGCCAGGCCGCGCGCATCCAGCTGGACCTGCCGCCCGGCACGATCGGCCTGACCTCTTTCAAGGGCGCGTTCGTCGTCTATGCCGACCAGGTGATGCCGGCTGGCCCCGGCTACTCGGTGGTGGTTCTGAAACACCCGAGCAACGGCGCGGCCACGCTGAAGGAGATCCACTACTCGCTGCCGTATCTGGGGTTCCTGTACGTGGTGGCCGAGTTTTCCGATGGGTCGACCTATCACTACTGGCTGGAAGAGGGGAAACCCTGGTCACCCAACACCACGTACCTGCCCGGTGCGCTGGTCAGCCCCACGGCGCCCAACGGCTTGGCCTATACCCTGGTGGATACGGGTGGTGGCCACGCAACATGGGAGGCCTACGCAGCACGCACGGTGGGTAACGTGGTGGTGCCGTCGGCCAACAACGGCTTCAAGTACACGGTCAGCTCGGTGAGCGGTGCCAACGCGCGCTCCGGCGACACCGAACCGCAGTGGCCGGCAACAGCCGGCGGCACCGTGAACGAGGACGTTCCGCTGGAGAACCCGCTGGGGAATGCGGGCAGCGGCACGGCGGGCGGCTCGGTCCCGCAGTGGACTGCTGCCAAGCAGGCGGCAAAGGGCGACCTGATCAGGCCGGTGAACCTGCCCAGTCCCACGGCAACAGCCCCAATCAACGGCGACTTCACTGCGGGTAACACCGGCTGGGATCTGGAAGGCGGTGCGCACATCGTGTCGGGCAAGCTGGAACTGCCCGGGCGCATCAGCGATGGCGCGGCGGTGAATCAGGCGCGCTTTGTGGTCGCCGATGGGGGATCGCTCACGGCGAACTGCCTGATCGAGCAAGGTCCGGCCAAGGCCGGCGCCACGCGCGGCTGGGTGGAGGTCCGGTGGTACGACAAGGACGACGTGATGATCAGCTACACGCAGGGGAACATCGTCAGCAGCGATGCGGCGATCTCCACTGCAGTTTCGCCGAAGCCGGCCGGCGCGTCGTATGCCCGGGGCGTCATCGCTCTGTGGTCGGTTGGAGACCATGACCACGTGACCGGTGCCGATAACCTCTCTGTCAGCGGTGCCGTGAATGGCCTCCCTGCAGGCCTGGTATACCGCGCCGTGCAGGACGTGGTGGCGCATACCGGTGCCACAGAACCGGCGTGGCCGAACATCCTCGGTAAGCGCGTGGTCGATGGCGGGGTGACCTGGGAAGCTGTGGCGATCACCCGCGTCACCTGGACAGCATCCCCGCTGTACGTGAGCGGCGGCAGCGAGCCGGCGTGGCCAACCAACGTGGGCGGCACCGTGGTGGATGGCAGCGTGACCTGGCAGGCCGTGAGCCGCCGGGTAGAGGACCCGAACTGCCCCAACAGCAAGGTAGTGCTGATCGGCGCCTCGAAGGTCTTCGCCGGCAATGGCGACACCGTTCCGTATAGCGCCACCGTGGCGCCGAAGGACTGGAGCAGCGCCAACGATGCCGGGTTCCTGCCCACGGGCCTGCAGAACTACGGCGCAAATCCGGTGGCGGCCATGGGCCTCTACCGCGGCAACCTGACCGTGTTCAATGCCGAGGCATTCCAGCTGTGGCAGATCGATGAAGATCCGGCCAGCATGTCGCTGCTCGACGCGCTGCCGGTTGGCAGCACCCAGCACCGCGCCATTGCGGCAGTGGGCAACGATCTGCTGTTCCTGGCCAGCCAGGGCGTGCGAAGCGTCGGCATCGCTGCCAGCAGCACGAACTTCCAGGCTGGCGACGTAGGCATGCCGATCGACCCGCTGGTGCAGGCATGGCTGGCGCAGCCTTCGGTGGTGCCGCGCGGCCTGTACTTCCCGGCCGCTGGCCAGTACTGGCTGATGTTCGCGAAGGACGGCCAGACAGAGGTTTTCGTTTACACCATGACGCAGATTGGACAGGTGGGCGCCTGGTCGCGGTACGTCTTCCCGTTCGAGGTGCACACCTGGGCGATCCAGGGCGACGCGCTCTACCTGCGTTCGGCCAACCGCATCTATCGCATGGTCGATGGCGCGATCGGGGACGAGCTCTCACCGGGCGTGTTCACCCCGTTTCAAGGTGTCATCCAGTGGCCGTGGCTGGATTTCGGCCCGGCCGGCGTCACGAAGATGCTGTACGGGTTCGAGGTGGTGGGACGGGGCAAGGTCGGTATACAGGTCGGCTTCGACCAGACCAATGGCGGGGCGTTTACCCCTGCATACAAGGTGGACCCGGACACGCTCACCGGTGGCCCGGTGCCAATGTCGATGGCGGCGCCGACGTTCGCTGTGCGGCTGGTGTACGACGGCACCGAGGCGTGGCAATGGAACGCCTTCGGTCTGTATGTGCAGGACTTCCGCCCCATGGCGTGACCATTGATCAAGGGGGGTAGGAAGTCAGCATTTCGGCATGATTTCCCCACGTCTCCCGCGCAATGTTGTTCCCTGTCGGCCACTCCACCTGGTGGTGCTGGCCGACATTCTTCGGCACGAAGAGCAACGACAGTTCCTAGCCGTCCTTGGCGGCAACGCCTACAGCCCTGATACCACCGCGCACGCGTTGGTGAACGCCTGGGCCACTTCTTCCCCGTATGCGCTCACCGTGCTGCGCGCTGATGGGACGCCCGCTGCTGCTGGCGGATTCGAGCCGGTCGGACCGGGCATCTGGCAATCGTGGATGGTCGGCACTGAACAGGGCTGGGCCGAGCAGTGGCGCGCGATGACGAAGGCCAGCCGATGGCTGATCGACCAGCTGTTTGCAGCCGGCGCGCGGCGCCTGCAGGTCAATGCTCTGGCTGACCGCTTGGCGGCCATCGAGTGGTTCGAACGGTCGCTGGGAATGCAGGACGACGGTGTCTGGAGCAGGCAGGGCGCCAACGGCGAGGACATCGCTCACTTTTCACGTATGCGAGGTGCCTGATGGGCGGCAGTAGCGGAAGCAAGGCGGCAAATGCCGCGGCACAGACCGAGGCCTGGCGAACCTCGAACATCAATCGCGCCACAGACCAGGTGAATCGGCTCTACAGCGCACCCTCGCGCCAAGCCGGCTACGACGACTTCCTGGGCGCCACTCGGGATTTCTACGGTGGCGAGCTGGGGCGACAGAAGGAGCAGGCAGACCGAAGCCTGAAGTTCGCCATGGCCCGCAGCGGCCTCGCAGGCGGATCCGCAGCTGTAGACGCCAACCGTCGCCTCGGCGAGGACTATCAGCGCGGCGTGCTGGATGCCGAGCGCCTGGCGCAGGGCGCACTGGCCGACCTGAGGGCATCGGACGAGACCTCGCGCCAGAACCTGCTGTCGCAGGTCGCCGGTGGCATGAGCCTGACCAGCGGCGCAACGCAGTCCGCTCAGGCGCTGCAGGGCAACCTACAGGCCGCGCAGGGCCGACTGCGGGCAGAGAACCTGGGCGACATCTTTAGCGGATTCGCAGACCTGTACAGCCGCAGCCGAGAGGCGGCGCAGGAGCGGCGCGGTGCACGCGACTTCAACACCTTGTTCCAGCCGGGCTTCGGCTATGGCGGTCGCCAATGAACGCGATGCCCGACGTGATCAGCACCATGGCTCGGCTGGTGAGCCAGCCATCGCTTGCTGACATCGTGCAGCTGCAGGACCTGTGCGCGCAGCTGCCGCAGGCGGACATGCCGGTGGAGCACACCTTCCTTCCGGGCCAGTACCTGCGCCGCATGTCGATGCCGGCCGGTGCACTGGTCGTGGGCAAGCGTCACCGCTTCCGGCATGCCCTGATTGTCTCTGGCCACGTCACCCTGCGCACCGCCGACGGCATGGTGGAGCTGCAGGGATTCCACGTCATCGACTCGCCGCCGGGGATGAAGCGGGCCATCTACGCGCACGCACCGAGCGAGCTGGTAACCGTCCACCTCACGGACGAAACGGATCTGGAGCGGATCGAGGCGCTGGTGATCATGCCCGACGACGAGCCGCTGGAATTGGAGGCACAGCCATGACGTGGGTCGCAACGGCCATCGCGGTGATCGGCGCCGCAACGCAGCAGTACACGCAGCACCAAGCTGCCAAGAAGGCCGACAACCAAGCGGCGAACCGCATCTACCAGCAGGCGGCCAACCAGGAGCGCGCCGACTACGCGGTGAACCAGCTGCTGACACAGCGTGCGACGGATGACGGCAGTACCGAGCGTGCAAGCACCGCGCGCAGCATGATGGACCAGTCACGCGCCGCACAGGCCGCTGCCAGTCGTGGCCTCAATCAGGCGGGCGCCGTCAGCGACAGCTATCGCACTGCGTCCAACGACGCCGCCCTGGGCATCAGCGACTACGGCCAACGTGCCGCCAACCTGATGGCTCGGATCGACGCGCCTCAACAGCAGCGCAGGCGCGAGGTGCTGCAGAGTGGGAACCTGGCATCGCAGCTGGGCCTGATCGGCCGAGAGGCGGCCAGCGATGACTTCCTGGCGAAAATGCGCATGCAGGGTATCCAGCCCGATCCGTGGCTGATGGCGGCCGGCCAGCTGGCGCAGGTTGGCGCGCGCGCCTACTCGGCGAACCAGGCGAACAAAGACGCTCCCACCCTTGCTGGCTTGATGGGGAAGGGCTCGAACCGGGGCTTCGGCAACGAGGCGACCAGCTGGTTCAACAATCAATCCCTGTGGGGGCAGTGACATGGCGAACGGATGGGAAAGGCTGGGCGAGGTGTTCGCCGGCACCGCGGCTGGGGGCAACGACTCCTACACGCGCGGTGTTTCGAAGCAAGCCCAGTTGGCACAACTTTTGGCTGGCGCTCAAATCAAGCAAGACGAAGCGATTGCACGCGATGAACTGTTGGGATCGATGATCGCCAACGGCACTGCTCGTCCCGAAGCCGCGATGCTCTCGACAATGCTGCGCATGGGCGCTGATCCCACGAAGATCAGCGGATACCACGGCGACGTGCAGACGCAGGGGTTCCAATCCGAGGCGATGGACGCAGCGCGCAGCGGGAACGTGCCGCTGCTCAACGACATCATGACTGCGATCTCTGGCAAACCTCGCCAAACGGCCACCATGAGCGAAGGGACGCTCTTCGACCCTTATGGCGCCGTCGGCCAGTCCGTAAACGTCACTCCTGTCGGCCAGTCCGCCATCGGACAGCGCAACGCCTCGGCCGCATCCAGCTATGCGACTGCTGCGCGGACAAGGCAGGCGCAGCAGATCGACCTGATGAAGGAAATGCGTGCCGGCGCAGGCGGAACCGCCGCCCCAGGTCAGCCTAAGCCTGCCAGCGCAGCCGACATGAAGGCACAGCAGGCAGTCACCACGAAGGCGGCGCAGTTGGGCAACGTTACGCGCGGGCTTGATCGTATCCAAAGCGCCTTGGGGGGACTATCGGGGGCGCTATTTGATACTGGGCCGCTGGACCAATACGTGATGCGGAACACGCCCGCCGGCCAGGAGCTGGATGCCGCTGTGGGTGCGATCCAGAACTCGATGCTGGCACTGACTCGCGTTCCAGGCGTTGGTTCGCAGTCCGACCTAGAAGCACGCATCGCCGCGTTGCAGTACCCGAGTCTCGGTGTCGCGCCAGAGGTGAACGCGCGAACCATGCGCCAGCTGCGCGACTTCGTGACCGAACTCCAGGGCGTCAGCATTGCCCCAAACGCAGCTCCGCCCGCTGGCGGCGGTGTTGATGACCTTCTCGGCAAGTATGGGGTTCGCTGATGGCCACTCTGGAACAGCTCGAACAGGCCCTGCGCGCCGCCGATGCCGCCGGCAACACTGAGGATGCCCGCCGGCTGGCGCAGGCCTACAAGGCCCAGCGCGATGCGGAGCAAGGTCCCCAAGCGCCAGCTGCCCACCCACCGATCACGGATCTACCAGCTGTGCAGGCCGTGGCGCCTGACGGCTGGGAGTACGGCATGGGGCGTGATGCGGCCTTCGGCCTGCGCTCGATTCTCCAAGGCGGCGGCAGCCTGCTGGGCGCGCTCGGTGGCGATGCCCTGGGCGCGTTGGAAACCAAACTCACCGGACGGCCCGTAGCCAGCTTCCGGGACAACGCTGCGCGGCTGGCCGACGTGCTTGGCCTGCCGCAGGCGCAGACCGCCGGCGACCGCGTGCTGGGCGATGTCGGCGAAGCGCTGACCGGTACCGCACTAACCCTTGGCGGCGGTGCGGCCCTCAATGCGGGGCGTGCAGTGGCGCCCACGCTGACTACAGCTGCCCGTGCACCCACTGCTGTTCCTGGCGTTGCCGAGCGCGCTGGAGAGTTCCTCACTGCACAGCCGGTGCTGCAGGCGATCAGCACGATCGGCAGTTCTGGCGCGGCCGGGCTGGCTCGGGAGAGCGGTGCAGGTCCTGTTGGCCAGCTGGCGGCCGCACTCGCTGGCGGCATCGGCCCGGCGGCTATCATGCAGGGCGGAGCGGCAGCAGTGCGTGGCGCCGTGCGCGGCCGCTCCGGCGAGGCCATGCGGAACACCATTGCCGATTTCGAGGCGTTGGGCACTACCCCATCCGTCGGCCAGGCATCGGGCAACACCAACCTGCAGGGAGTGGAGAACCTGCTGGCGGGGGCGCCGACCAGCTCGGGCGTGATGCGCCGTTTTGCCGAAGGGCAGGGCAGCGACATCGCCAAGAACCTCGGGGAGCGGTCTCGCGCACTGGCGGCAGACCCCACCCGGCAGAACGCTGGCATGGCCATCGAAAAGGGCGTCGCTGCCTTCAAGGGCGACGTCACTGCGCGCCGCCGGGCGTTGTATGACGCCGTCGACCAGCTGGTGCCGTCGGATACTCCAGTGCGCTTGGACCGGACCAATGCCGAGCTGGCGCGGCTGACCGCGGTTGATCCAGGCGCGCCAGCGTCCGCCGCGTCGATGATCCCTGACGAGGTCACGCAGCTGGCGCGCAACATCGCTTCCGACCTGGGCGAAGGTGGCACCGCGCTGCCCTATCAGACCTTCAAGGATCTGCGGTCGAACCTGGGCAACGGCCTGTTCGACTTCACCCTCACACCTGACCGGGCCACCTCGCAGCTGCGCGGCGTATACCGCGCAATGGGCGACGACATCGAAGCTGCTGTGCAGGCGCAGGGTGGCAAGGCCCCCGAGGCTCTGGCGCGGGCGAATGCCTACTTCAAGTCCACGCAGGAACAGCTGAAGCAGCTGGAGCGTGTGGTGAACAAGGCTGGCGGCCCGGAGAAGGTCTACAACGCGGTGATGGCTGGCGCTGGTGAGGGCGGCACCACGCTGAAGCGCGTGATGGAGGCTCTGCCGGATGATGGCAAGAAGTCGCTGACGGCTGCCGTGCTGAACCGGATGGGCCGCCCGACGCCGGGCCAGGCCGGACTGCCGGCCGAGCAATTTAGCCCCGGCACGTTCATGACGAACTGGAGCAAGCTTTCCGATGAGGCGCGGCGGGAGCTGTTCGGCCACTACGGCCCGGGCTTCGCCAAGGATATGGACCAGATCGCCCGGGTGGCCGACAACATCAAGAGCGGGTCGCAGGTGTTCGCCAATCCCAGCGGTACGGGGAATCGCGCTGCAGCGTACACCTATGGCGCCGCGCTGGTGGCGTCGCTGATGGACGTCACCGGGACCACGACCGCCCAGCTGATCGGAGCAGGCTTAGGCGCAAATGGTGGAGCGAGGCTGTTGACCAACCCGCGCTTCGTGAAATGGTTGTCTCGGGCCACTACCGCGCCAGTGGGATCCGTTACCGGTTCGCTGGCTTCGCTCCGAAACATCGCGTTGAGCACTGGGGACCCAGAGCTAAAGGAAATTGCTGAGGAGCTTGGGAAGGCCGAGCAGGAATCCGCCGGCGCAAACGACGACCAGTAGGGCGCATGCAATCAATGCCAGCGCCATCCAACCGCCACCACGGGAGCCGGCTTCGTGCTTGCGCTCCCAGTCCTTGCGCCGGATCTCGCTCCAGGCCTTCTCCGGGTGGAACTGCCCGGCATCCTTGAATCGATCGTCTGTCATGGGGGCCTCGGACTGAACCTCAGTCGGCTCGGTTAACACAGCGGAAGTGGAGGGTAGCGTCGGGCCAGCCGCCGAACGCGCGGGCCTGCTTGGAGTCAGCATTGACGGTTTCCATCACCTTGCCCTTCTGCTGGCAGAAGGCTGCAGCCTGTTGGTAGTTCGCCTGCTGCATCTTCCCGGATGACGAGAATCCGGTACGTCCTCGCGCAGCGATGTGGTAGCCATCGGGGCCATCCGGGACGATGCCGGAGCTGGCAACGCAGCCAGCGAGTGCGGCGCAAGCAGCGATCACAACGAATTTCATATTCCCTCGCATATCGGTCCATCTGGCGGCAGGTTGGTGAGCGGCATCCTACCACCAGCGCCGCCCAGCCCTGCGCCCATTGAAGGGCCGGGGGCCGGGGGTAGGGTGGCCCATACCGATCAGCCCAGAGGCCGCCATGCTGTCAGCCGCCATCGTCGTCACCGGGGAAGGCATGTTCATCGAGTGGCCGGACTGTCCCGGCGACGAGTTCACCGTTCCGCTGCATGCCGATGCCGTCATCTTGTTCCAGCGGGTGGCGTCTAACCCAGCATGTTTTGCAGCAGTGGAAGTGCTCTCTGCCAGTTGTCCAGACCAGCATCCACCAACTTCAGTACAAGGTGTTTGGTGGTCTCGCCGGGCAGCTCTCGAAGCTGATCGAGGAATCGCTGCTTATCGGGCGGAGGCAGATCCGAGCTGAGCACCTTGGCCTCGATGAGTGCCTTCAGCTGGTCATCGTGAAGCTTGATCGTGACGACGCCGAGGATTGCGCCCAGGCCGCCATCGTCAGCCAGGAAGTCCATGCCCTTGGCAGTGATTTTTGCCTGCATCAGCGGGTTTCCCCGATGTGCTGGGCCAAACCATTCGCCCCACAGCAGTTCATGCTCGTGTAGATAGGCGATGTTGACGCCCGCCTTAGCGAATTCCCCCGCCATCAGGGTGCCGGCATCAACTGACTGGGGATAGCTTTCGGCCAGTGTCAGGAGCAGTTGCCGCTGGTATGCCCTGTCAAGTAGTTCCATCTGTCCGTCTCCGGTAGCGGTTGGGTTGGTTGGCGCCGCCAACTCTACCGGAGTACGGATTTCTCCCATTGATCGCCTCCCCCCAGAAGGCACCGTAGGCCCATCAATTCCAAGGGGGCCGACAGTGGCACGAATCACAGCACAGGAGGCGGGCGGCGTAATCTACGCCCTGACCGAGCCAGGCGGCGGGGCCGTCAGGTACGTTGGCCATACCACGAAGCCGTTGGCTGAGCGGCTTGGCGGTCACATCTCGGCAGCAAAGACGGGCACGAGTCGCCCGGTGTGCCTGTGGATCGTCGGGCTGCTCGATGGTGACGAAAGGCCTGGCATCCGAGTGCTGGAAAAGCTCTCCGCGTCCGATGACTGGCAGGAAAGGGAACGGGCATGGATCAGCCAATACAGAAGTGGCGAGTCCCTCCTGAACCTCACCGCCGGCGGCCTTGGCTGGCTGGGCCATAGTCATTCCGCTGAAGAGCGCGCGAAGATCGGAGCAGCGCACCGTGGGAAGACCATCTCGCTACGCCAGCGGCAAAAGCAGTCCGCAGCGATGGTCGGCCGGCACCTGTCCATGGAGACGCGCCAGAAGATCTCGGATGCGATGGCCGGGCGCGAGTTTTCCGCAGAGACCAGAGCGCGCATTAGCACTGCGAAGTTGGGTCGTCCTGTCCCGAGCGCCTCGGGCGCATTGAATCATCGGGCAATCCTCACCGCTGAGGCCGTTAAGGCCATCCGGCTGGGCGAAATCGGACTCCGAGACGCAAAGCAGATGTGGGGCATCTCCAAGTCCCAGTTCTACCGCGTGAAGCGCGGCGAGCAATGGAGGTCGGCAGCATGACGAGCAAGCCTGAAATCTCGCCCCAGGAAGCTGGCGGAGCGAACGTCTGCGCGTTCCTTTCGATGATCGCTTGGTCGGAAGGTACGGACAACGGCCGTCAGCCGACCAGGGACCGCGGCTATGACGTCCTGGTGGGCGGCGGCCTGTTCTCCGACCTCAGCAAGCACCCCGAGAGGCTGGTGCGGCTGAATTCCACGCTCAGCTCCACCGCTGCCGGCCGGTACCAGTTCCTGAAGCGGACTTGGGCCACCTTGCAGGCTCGGCTAAAGCTGCCGGATTTCAGCCCGCTGAGCCAGGACAAGGGCTGCATCGAGCTGATCCGAGGCCGCCGCGCGCTCGATGCGGTGAAGGCCGGCCAGTTCGACCGCGCTGTGGCGCTGTGCGCCAAGGAGTGGGCCAGCCTGCCGGGCGCCAACTACGGCCAGCACGAACAGAGCCTGGAGAAGCTGCGGCAGATCTACAAGAAGGCCGGCGGCACTCTGGGTGGGGGCGTATGAGCATGGAAGCCCAGCCGAGCCAGGACGGCCGCACCCGCATTTCGCTCGGCCCCGTCGAGAAATGGATCGTCGGGGCCTTCGCCGGCTTCATGGTCGCCGGTGGGTACTGGCTGATCAGCTCGATGCAGGCGGTGCTGACCCAGCAGCAGGTCACGAACCAGCAGATGGCCACCGTGCAGCAGCAGCTGCAGACCTTCAACACGCAGCTGGCCGATGTGCCGGCGCTGAAACTCGAACTGGCCAAGCTGGCCGTGCAGGTCGAGCAGAACAAGGCCGACATCAAGGAGCTGAAGCAGCTCAGGGGGCTGAAATGAAGGTCGAGCTGATCGACGGGTGGCGCCGCGCCTGGAAGCTGGCCTCGGTGTGGGTGTTCGGCCTGGTGTGCCTGTTCCCGGACATGTACGACGCGATCGCCGCTATGGGCTGGATGGACGAGCTGCCTGAGCCGGCGAAGTGGTCGATCCGCGCGCTCGGCGCGGTCGGCGTAGTGGCCCGCGTGCTGAAGGCCCGGAGACGCTCCGATGCAAATCCCTGACCCGATCCGGCCGTATGCAGACCTGATCCGCTGGGGCCTTGCGGCGCTGCTGGCTGGCGGTCTGTTCGTGGCCGGCTGCCAGCGAGGCGAGGACCGTCAGGCTGCACAGGACCGGGAGCAGATCGAAGCCGTGCAGCGGCAGCTCGACGGCGCGCGCGCCGAGGCTGCGGAGAACCTGCGTGCGGCCAACGCCGCTGGCGAGCTGCTGCAGGAAGTGAATCGGCAGACCCAGGCATCCATCGATGCGGCCGAGGCAGCCCGAAAGGCCTCCGATGCTGCGGCCCGCCGTGCCGAAAAGGCAGCGGCTGAGGGTCAGCGACGCGCCACTGCCGCGGAGAAGGCCCTGGAGGCCGCCAAGAACACACCGGCTTGCCGGTCCCAACTGGAGATGGCCCTGTGCGATTCCATTCCTTTGCTCTGATCCTGCTGCTGCCTCTGTGTGGCTTCGGCACATGCTCGAAGAAGCCCCAGCGGCCGAACCTGCCGGACACTGTCTACGTTCCGGTGGAGAAGCAGGTGCCCGTCGACTCGCGCCTGACCAAGCCATGCCCGGCCAAGCGCGCCACGTCCCGCACGATTGAGGCTGTGGTGGCCGCCTACAACGCCAACCTGATCGTGCTGCAGGACTGCGACACCCGCATGGGCGAGATCCGCAGCCTGGGCGAGGGGAAGACCCAGCCGTGAGCAAGGTCAAGCTTCAGGACAACCTCGGCCGTGTGGTGAACATCAACCCTGATGCCACCAAGGGCGCGATCGTGGGCGTCAACCTGTACGCGGCCGACGGCAAGACACTGATCGATCCGGCCCAACTCGGCGGTGGCTCCGGCAGCAGCAGCAGCGTGGCGTGGGATAAGGTCACCAACGTTCCGAAGAACCTGGACGCGTTCGCCAAGCTGTCGGGCATGGGGTACCCGGTGCTGGTTGGCCCGGGCGACTGGCGCATGCGCACCTTCCGCTCCGGTGGAGGCATCAACGTCGTCAACGGCAACGGCCGTGAAGGCGATACCGTGGTGCGGCTGGAAGAAGTCGGGAACACCGAAGACGGCCAGGCGCTATTGAAGATCACCCGCGACGTGTACGGCCGCGTCATCGCCACCGCGGCAGCAAGCACCGACGACCTGGCCGAGGGCGGGAGCAATCTGTACTTCACCGCCGCGCGTGCTGATGCTCGGGCCGATGCGCGCATCGCCGCGCAGAAGGGTGCAGCCAACGGCCTGGCGCCGCTCGACGCGGCCAGCAAGATCCCCACGCAGTACCTGCCGGCGCTGGCGATCACGTCCACCTTCGTGGTGAACAGCCAGGCCGCGCAGCTTGCGCTGGATGCGCAGGAGGGCGATGTCGCCGTGCGCACGGACCAGAGCCGCACGTACATCCAGAACGGCGGCAGCGCTGGCACGATGGCCGACTGGACGCTGCTGCAGACGCCGCCCGACCTGGTGCAATCCGTGAACGGTCAGACCGGCACCGTCTCGCTGGACGCCGCAGACGTGGACGCCACCCGTTCCGTGGTGGGCCTGCAGGGCGACGTGACCGCGACCGACATCGCCGACGCCCTCGGCCTCGGCACTGCCGCCACGCGCGCCGCCACCGACTTCGTGGCCATCGCTTCGCTGACCACCCTTCCCAACGCCGTTGATGACGCCGCAGCCGCAACCGCTGGTGTGGCCGTCGGTGCGATGTACCGCAACGGTTCCGTCCTCTGCGTTCGCATCTCCTGAGGTAGCCCGATGACCACGAAATTTCCTGCCGACATCGACCAGTTCGAGAACCCGCGGCCGAACGACAGTCAAGCGCAGGCGCGCACGCACTCAGATCAGCATGGCGACGCAAACGACGCCATCGAGGCTGTGCAGCGCAAGCTGGGAGTGAATGAGTCCGATGACGTCGATTCCATCGACTTTAAGGTGGGAGCGCTGGAAAACCTGACCGAAAGTCTTGGCAGCGCGGCATTCGAACCGACAGATGCTTTCGCATCAGCCGCCCAGGGCAGCCTTGCCGCCAGCGCTGTACAGCCTGCGGTACTGGACGCCTCGGTTGCGGTGATCAATGCGAAGATCGACACGACCAACGCCGCAACCAATGTACGTGTGGACAACTTGGAGGCGGCGCAGTCGAGCGACGCTATCTACACTGCCACTTGGGCCGAGCTGGCAGCATCGTCTGGCACCTTCGCGGGGCAGGGTGCGTTCGTCACCAGCGACAACGGCAACCATACTGACCCTGTTAGTGGCCAGCCGGTGAGCAACTCGGGGCAGTACAAGTGGACCGGCACGGCCTGGCAATGGCTGCGCGCCGATATTCTTGCGCAGAAAGCGGACAAGTCTGCGTTGGAGCCGGTAGCGGCGACCGCACGGGGCCTCGCGGTCGCCCAGCAAGGGGAAGCGCTGCGAAACCTGGAGCGCGATGGAATCACCGGCTTTTCGTTCCCGATTCAAGCGCGCGACGGTCGTGTGGTCGGGTTCAATTCGAAAGGTGGCGTAAACGTTGCAGACGTGGTGGTGCCTGGCACCAACACCGTCCCGTCGCGAGACGGCCCGCGGATGATCGGGGTAGTCGCATCGTCGGTAGATGGGAAAGTGGGTATCGGGTTCGATCCCAGCACCGGCCTCACCTATGTGCTGCCGGACGCAGCCTCCCTCACCTACATCGGCGAGAACATTGCCGGCGCGCCGCCATCACTGCGCGGGGACTGGGGTAGCAACGTCTACAACGTTCGTCACTACGCAAATGCGGCGTACAACACGGCGACGGTGTCAGACCGCGCCGCGCGCACCTACGACGCGCGTCAGCTGATTGCGGGGGCACAGCCCACGCTGATGATGGCCGCACCGTCGAGCCAGCGAATGAAGGTGGTGTTCGTCTACGGCCAGTCCAACGCTGGCCTGGGTGGATCCACCGGTCGGATCGTGTCCGATGCACCTTGGCCGCATTCCACCGTGGGCTTTGCCGGCGTCAACGGCTCTAGTCAGCAGGGCACCGTGCACATGTCGGCGGCGACGCTGAGCGACTTCGTGGCGGCGCTGGATTTCGACCTTGCACAGACGCCTGCGATCTGTTCAAGCTACGGCATCACCCAGTACAACGCATGGGCAGGTCGGCAGGATCCCGGCTACATCGCTGCGACGGCATGGCATGGGTCTCAGCCGATCACCAGCTTCTATCCGAACGCCATCAGCGGATTCTGGAACTACGAGAATGCTGTGACCTTCCTGCAGCGTTCCGTCGCTCTGGCGGCAACCTATGCCCGGACCGCTGAGCTGGACGTGATGCAGTGGATCCAGGGCGAGGCAGGGCCATCCGGGAGGGAGAACTATGCGACCCAGCTCAATGACCTGTTAAATACCGTTCTGCCTGGATTCAAGGCCGCAACCGGCCAGGCCCCAGACGTGAAGGTGGCTATCTGGCAGACGAACATGAGCAAGGCAAGTTCGGGCGAGAATTACGCGAGCCAGGGCCAGTGGGATGTTGCAAATTCGCGCGCCGACTCTTTCCTGGCCGGCCCCATGTACCAGTTCAAGCTTGGGGATGAATCCACAGGGCCCAGCACGGTGCACACCGGACCGGAAGGGCGGCTGATGCTGGGCGAGACCTATGCGGACGTGTATGCGTCGATCGTCGACAAGGGCGCGTGGAAGCCTATCCAGCCTGTTTTGGCGGTGCGCTCGGGGAACATCATCGATGTGACGTTCGAGGGCACCATGCTGGATCGCCCTGGTGCGGCTCTGGCCATCGACGCCGATTGGGTGCCGGCGACGCCCAATCATGGGTTCAGCTACACCGATGATGCCTCGCCGCCAGTAATCACTGCTGTGACGCTGCAAGGCCCGCGAACTGTGCGGATCACCCTCGCGACGGCACCCACCGGCAGCGGCAAGACGCTCCGATATGCGATCGACGCTTTCAGTGACGTTCCCTACTGGCCTACCCGCCGCGGCAATCTGATGGTGAGGACAGACCGCGCGAGCTGGTGGCGCCAGCGGGGAATTGATGTCCCGTCTCATGTGCGCCACTACGCCATCCGCTTTGAAATCCCCGTTACGGAGTAACCCTCATGTCTGGATTCACCTATCCCCAGCCGTTCAATAATCCCGGTATCCCGGTGTACCCGAGCCATGCAAGCGCTCTGCTGGCTGATGCAAGGGTCTCTCACTGGTTCCAAGCGGATGCGCGCTTCACCGAGACCGATACCAGCGGGATTTCCGCTTTCATCAACCGGAAGAACGCCAGCTCGAAGTTCAACAGAAACGGTGCTGCCAACTCGCCGGACCTTTCCCCCAACCAGTTCGCGGGATACAGCGGGGCGGTCTTCAACCCAGCGGATCCCGACTACTGCATCCTTGGCGAGTCAGTGGACCTCACCCAGCCATATACCTGGGCAGGTATTGCCCGGCTCGACAACAACGCGGCGACTGGAAACCTGCTGGCAGTTTTCACGAATAGCAGCACGCGCAGCATTCTCAACGTGAGTGCTGGAACGAGCGTCCTCCGATTCCAGCGAGGGACGTCGACAGCGCAGCTGCCAGTGCAGGTAGGAGTGCCGTTCGCGTTCATCGCGAGCTATGACGGTACCAACATTGCTTTGGCGATCGGGGGGCAGGTGAATACCGCAGCGGCCTCCGGCGCCCCCGGAACTACCAACATTGCCTTGGGCGCGCTGCCCGGCGGGTCTCAGTTCTGGAACGGTGCAATCAGCGACGTGATTTTCTGCAACGGGCTGGGTGCGCTCGATGGCAGCGCCGCAGGGAACGAGGTAGCAGCCAAGTTGCGGAACTACTTCCAGAACGTGTACGGCTTGACTGCTTGACACCTGGCAGGGTCGGGCCAAGCTCGACCCTCTCAGGCAACCGGCTGCAGCAGATCCTCGCGGTTGTTCCGTGGCGTGTTCACCGCGCGGGTGACCCGATAGGCCTCCATCGCCGGCGTCTCGCTGGCCAGCAGCATCGCCATGGCATCGTCCGGGCCAGCTGCCATCCACTCATCGAGCTGGCCGGCCTGCAGCCAGACCGGCATGCGGTCGTGGATGTCGGCCGAGACGCCGCTGCTGTCGCCGGTGATGATGGTGAAGGTGCCCAGGTTGCCGTCGGGCAGCAGGGGGCTGGCATCCTCCCACAGGCCAGCGGCCAGCAGCGGCCCGGCGGCGTGGATGAACCACGGGTCCTTCTTCTCGTCGATCGGGCTGACCGACCACTCGTAGTAGCCAGCCATCGGGATCACGCAGCGGCGCTTTTTGAACGCCGCCCGGAAGGCGGGCTTGGTGGCCACCGTCTCGATGCGGGCGTTGATCGTCGATCCCTGCAGGCCCTTGGCCTTGGCCCAGAACGGCAGCAGGCCCCAGGCCAGACGCGTGACCTGCCGGCCTTCGCCGCGGTCCAGGATCACCGATGCGCGCTGCGTCGGCGCCAGGTTGTAGCTGGGCTGGATCTCGGCCAGGCCGGGGGCAAGGTCAGCCAGCCCCGGCTGGCCGAAGTCGATCACGGGGAGCTGGACGAATCGGCCGCACATGGCCGGAGGGTAGCCCGGCCGGCCGTGCCCGGGGCGTGTAGGGACAGCCCGACCCGACAGGGCGAGGTTGCCCGATGGTATCGACCAGCCAAGGCGGGCATCCTGACCTTGCCGGATCCGGGGCCGCAGGCAGCTCAACCCGGGGGCGCTTGAGCAGCGCCGCGCCGGCACCGATTCCGAACGATTCAGCCACGTGGTCCCCGCGTTCGCAGGATCTGCGACAGCCGGTCGTATCCTTCCGGCCATGCGTTCTTCCCATGGCTTCCGCACCGCCCCAATTCCATCTGGCTGGGTCCAGACCGGTGAGCGCTGGGCGCTCTGGTACAACGCTCGCGAGACGGCCAGCGTCACGCCCGATGGCGGTCCCGGGGTCCGCCTATGGATGGAAGGCCAGAAGATGTGGCACACCAAGGAAGCGCGCGCCGCCAACGTCCGGCAGGCGAAGCGCTATGCCGAGCGCTGGTGCGCGGCGAGGCTGTATCCCGATCTGCCCCTTCGTGAGGCCGTTGCCCGGCTGACCGACAGCACGCCGATCCAGCCGCCGCCGCCACTACCCGGACTGCCGCCGACCCGCGAGCAGCAGCAACAGGCCCGGCGCCTAGCCGAGGCCGGCGCGAAGGAGGTCGAGCGGATCAAGGCAGCGTTGGAGCCGCGCAGGCCGCCGGCCGAGACGAAGCCCCGCCCGAAGGACGCCCGCAAGGCATGGGTGAGGGCAGGGCTGCAGCAGATGCGGCGGGGTGTATAGGCGTGGCGGTCTGCACCCTATCCACGCGTAAGTGATTGATTGGATTGGGGCGCGATCTGCACTTTTGGGAAGGCGTCACTGCACCTTATTCCCTTACGGATCAACAGGATGGGCCTATCTGTAACGATGCCTGGGGGGCAGAGGGTCGTCGGTTCGAATCCGGCCGTCCCGACCACTGTGATGAATCAAGAAGCCTGCGCAGCGATGCGTGGGCTTTTTTGTGCGTGCGGTGTATGCTGCGCGCCACTCGTACTACCGCGGCTGCTGAACCCGGTACTCACGAGAACACATCATGGACTCTGCAAGAAACCGTGCCTGGCGTCGCAGCCAGGCGCGCAACCGTGGTGGCGACCGCGCCACGACCGCCTACAGCTACAAGCCCGAGAAGAACTGGAAGCTGCTGTACACGCGCGATGCCAAGCTCGCGCGCGCACGCCAGCTGGGCTTCACCTATCCGGTGCTCAGCGCCCGCCAATTGCAGGAACAGGAATGATCAACCTGCTGTTCGTCTGCAGCCGCAACCAGCTGCGCAGCCCAACCGCCGAAGCCATGTGGCGACGGCGGCCCGGCTTCACTGCGCTGTCGGCCGGCACCAGCCCGCATGCACGACGCCCCATCGGCCCGGCGGACATCCGCTGGGCCGATGTCATCTTCGTGATGGAGGCCAAGCATCAGCATCGCCTGCAGGCCGCATACGCGCGCCTGCTGGAACACAAGCGCCTGCATTGCCTGGATATCCCGGACGACTATCGCTGCATGGATCCCGTGCTGATGGATCTGCTGGACACCAAGGTGACCGCGTATCTCGATCAGCTGCCGGCAAAGCGGTAGATCAGCTCCGGGTCGCCGTCATCCAGTCCATGCACGATGCCGCTGTCGATGAAGCCCGATGCAACGAGCAGGCGCTGCATGGCGATGTTGGAGGCATTGGTCGAGGTGAACAGCTTGCGCTGTCCACGCTGTGCGATCGCGTGCCGCAGCAGTGCGGCGCCGACGCCCTGGCTGCGCCGCTCGCGCGCGACCATCAGCATTTCGACGAAGCCTTCGCCGAAGAAGTGCTCATGGAGGGTCATGTAGCCAACGATCTCGCGCTCCTGCTCGGCAACATGCACGTTGCCCCGCGCCAACCACTCGCCAATCTGTTCCGCCCGTCGAGGGTCGCTTGCCGCCACGCTGTCGAGTGCGATCAGCGCAGAGGCATCGGCGGGCGTCGCGTCGCGGACGCGCGGCGCAGTCGCAGCGGGCATGGTCGGGCTCCTGACAGGAGGGCTCAGTCTATCGGCTCTGCCGCAGGCGCAGCCGCACCCGCCGCAGCCAGCGCGTGCTCGGCAGTCAATACACGCGGAACTCGGCCCGGCAGCCGTCGCTGACCCACACGCCGCGGCGGTCCCAGCCCCAGTTCTGGTCCTCGATGCAGGCCGTCACCGACTTCTGCTTGATCAGGCGCACCTCGTGGCGCACACGGATACGGCATTCCTTGTCCTTCTTTTCGTAGGACTCGCAGACCAGGCGCTCGCCATCATCGTCACGGTCCCTGCCGCGGCCCGGCCAGCGTCCGCGCCCATAGCCGTCGGCGACGAACTCGGCGCGGCAGCCGTCGGTCACCCACAACGTGCGGCGGCTCTGGCCCCAGTTCTGGTTCTCCACGCACCGGGTCACCGACAGCTGCCTGGCCAGGCGCATGGGGCCTTCGATCGGGCATTGCGCGGTCTTGTTGAACTGCGATTCGCAGCGCAGCGCCGGAATGTGATCGGTGTCGTAGTCCTGTGCGGCCACGGTGGTGGCGGCCAGCAGCAGGGCAAGGGAGGTGCCGGTGATCGTCAGCAGCAGGCGATGGGACATGTGCAGGCTCGGTGGGGATGGGGCGGCAAGAATGGCCCAGTCCGGGGCTGCCGGAACGCTTCGTTCCGAAGATGGCTCAGTGGCGGTTTAGTAGTACGCGCGGGCCCATGCAGAGGCTTACATCCCGTATCATCGCTGCACATCCGATCGCATCGGTTTACACCCTCTTACATGTCTCCCACGCCGGTCGGCACAGCCTGTGGCTGTTGTCACTGGCATGCGGCCGGCGCGTGGAGGAGGATGCGCGGACCACGACGACCACAGGGGGTTGCGTTGATCAGCAGTACCGTCATTCATCGCTCGGCCGACGCAGGTGGCGCCGAGGTGCGGGTCCTGGACACCACGTTCAAGGGCAAGCATGTGTTCATTGCCTGGGGCCTGCGCGGGCCGGAACTGACCCGCAGCGCGGACCCGGCTGCCACCGTGGCCGCACGCAAGGCGCTGCACGCGGTTGCCGGCCACAGCGAGGGGCCGCGCAGCCCGGAAGTGTTCATCGCCAACCAGTCGGCGGTGGCGATCACGGTCTATCGCCTGCTTACCGAGGCGCGCTCCGGCGATGCCATCTTCTTCCTGTGCGATTCACAGGCGGTGGTCGAGTGGCTCATCACCGCGCTGGAAGTGCAGGGCGCGGACTGATTCCGCGCTCCGGCGCGCATCGATTCACGCCAGCGCCGCGTCCACCGCAGCCCGTGCGTGCAGTGCAGTGGTATCGAACAGCGGCACTGCGCTGTCTTCCGGTCGTACCAGCAGCATGATCTCGGTACAGCCCAGGATGATGGCTTCGGCACCGCGCGCCACCAGTCTCGCGATCACGCCGGCGTAGACCTGTCGTGAGTGCTCGCTGACCACACCGGCGATCAGTTCCTGGTAGATGATGTCGTGCACGCTGCGACGATCATTGGCTTCGGGAACCAGCACCTCCAATCCGAAGCGATCCTGCAGCCGGCCGCGGTAGAAGTCCTGTTCCATGGTGAAGGCGGTACCGAGCAGGCCCACCTTGCGTGCGCCTGCCTGCACGATGGCCTGGGCGGTGGGATCGGCGATATGCAGCAGCGGCAGTGGGCAGACCGCCTCGATGCGGTCGGCCAGCTTGTGCATGGTGTTGGTGCAGATCAACAGCAGATCGGCGCCACCGGCCTGCAGGCGCCGTGCAGCGTCGGCCATATGGTCGCCCAGCGCACTCCAGTCGCCGTCATGCTGCAGCTGCTTGATGCCGGCGAAATCCACCGACCACAGCAGCAGCTGCGCCGAATGTGCGCCACCGAGGCGCTGCCGCACGTCCTCGTTGATGAGCCGGTAATACTGCGCCGAGCTTTCCCAGCTCATGCCGCCGATCAGGCCAAGGGTCTTCATGCACAGCTCCATGCCGGGGAGCCGTCATTGCAGCACAGCCGATGTGGGAGTTGCACTACACATTAGTGGTTGCTAATGTGTTGGTCATGATCGAGAACGCCCTCTTCAAAGCGCTGGCCGACCCCACCCGCCGCCACATCTTCGAAAAGCTGGCCGAGGGCGGGCAGCATGCCAGCGCGCTGCGCGAGGGCATGGCGATCAGCCAGTCTGCGATGTCCCAGCACCTGGCGGTGCTGCGCGATGCCGGGCTGGTGAGCGAACAGCGCCAAGGCCGTTTCGTCCACTACGAGGTCGATCCGCGCGGGCTGGCGCACATCGGCAACTGGCTGCAGCGCTACCGGGCCTACTGGCCCGCGCGGATGGATGCCTTGCAGGATCTGCTGAAGGAGATGGACTGATGGACGATGTTCTGAACGAAGCGGCTCCCGCGTTGGTGATGGAGCAGTGGCTACCAGCGCCACCGGAACGGGTCTGGCGCGCACTGTTCGATCCGGCGCTGCGTGAGCGCTGGTTGCCTGCGGCCGATCTTGCCGATCCGCAGCCTTGCCTGTGCGAGGAGGGGCGGGAACTGGGGTTCCACCTGCGCGATGCGCAGCCCCCGCATCTGCACAGCCTGGTGTGTTTCCGGCTGCGCGCGGATGACGGCGGGGGGACGGTGCTGACCATCGTGCATCGGCTCACCGACCTGCGCGCGCTGCTGCCGTTGGCCGCCAACGACGATCATCGCACCATGATGCGCGCGGCCTGAGGCGGCGCCTGGATCGAACGCTACAGGGAGCAGGCACATGCGGGACAGAATGCAGCTGATACCAATGGTGGTGGAACGCAGCGAGCGCGGTGAGCGCTCCCATGACATCTACTCGCGGCTCCTGCGCGAGCGCATCATCTTTCTCAACGGCGAAGTCGATGACACTGTGTCGGCGCTGGTCTGCGCGCAGCTGCTGTTCCTGGAATCGGAAAACCCGGAGAAGCCGATCCATCTGTACATCAACTCGCCGGGTGGGGTGATCTCCAGCGGCCTGGCGATGTACGACACCATGCAATACATCTCGGCCCCGGTGCATACGCTGTGCATGGGCACCGCGCGGTCGATGGGTTCGTTCCTGCTGATGGCCGGCGAGCCCGGTCACCGTGCGGCGTTGGCCAATGCCAGCCTGCATGTGCATCAGCCGCTGGGCGGGGTGCAGGGCCAGGCGTCGGACATCTTCATCCACGCCGAGGAAATGCAGCGCACCAAGCAGCGCATCACCCGGCTGTATGCGCAGCATTGCGGACGCAGTGTCGAGGAGGTCGAGCAGACCCTGGACCGCGATCGTTTCATGAGTGCCGAGCAGGCATGCGAATGGGGCTTGATCGACCAGGTACTGGTACGGCGCGACGCGCTCGCGGCCTGAGCCTGCCTCTGTAACCACCGCATCCATGCTGCGCTGTGTGTGCCGCGCCAGGCCGGCGCACTCTATGCTGGTGGGATCTTCTGAAGTGGATGTCCGATATGGCGCTGCATACCTGGTGGTGGTTCCTCGCCACGGTGTTCGTTCTGTGTGGTACGCCGGGGCCGAACATGCTGCATATCCTCGGTCGCAGCGTCGGGCTCGGCTTTCGCGGTAGCGTGCCGGCGATGGCTGGCTGCCTGCTGGCGATGCTGCTGGTGCTGGCGGCCTCCGCAGCAGGCCTGAGTGCGCTGCTGCATTCCTCGCCGATGCTGTTTGAGGTGCTGCGCTATCTGGGCGTGGCCTATCTGGCCTGGCTGGGCCTGAAGGCATGGCGTGACAGTTGCCGGCCGGCACCACCGGTGACGGTCGATGCCGCGCTGCCGGTTGCGGCGTCGCTGGGCGCGTGGAAGGTGTTCCGTGGTGGCCTTCTGGTGGGCCTGAGCAATCCCAAGCTGCTGCTGTTCGCTGCGGCGTTCCTGCCGCAATTCGTCGACCCGTCGCGTGGCCAGGCGCTGCAGTACAGCGTGCTGGTCGCCACCTTCGCCGGCTGCGAACTGTTCTGGTACGTGATGTATGCCGCCGGTGGCCATGGCCTGCGCCGATGGTTGGCCAAACCCTTCGCGCGGCGCTGGTTCGAGCGGCTGGTGGGTAGCGTGTTCCTGGCCTTCGCGGTGGCCCTGCTGCGTTTCCGCCCGCGCTGATTCACGCCGCGCACGCGGCCTGTTCACGACTGCCGCATCGGCTACGGCCTAGCCTGATCATCCAGTACGCAGTCCCCACGGGGAAAGGTTTGACATGATCAAGTGGGCCATCATCTTCGCCATCATCGGTGTCATTGCGGGCGTGCTCGGCTTCGGCGGCATTGCCGGCGCCGCGGTCGGCATCGCCAAGTTCCTGTTCTGGGCCGGCATCATCATCGCCGTGGTGCTGTTCCTGCTCGGCATGACCGTAGCGAAGAAGGTCAGCTAGCGTTGATCGCGCAGCAGCGTACTCAGTGTGCGCTGCTGCGCGAGAACAGATTGATCACCAGTACGCCAGCACAGATCAGGCCGATGCCGATCAACGCCGGTGCATCCAGGCGCTGCTTGAACACCACCAGCCCGATCAGCGAGATCAGCACGATGCCGACGCCGGACCAGATCGCGTAGGCGATGCCGGTCGGGATCGACTTCATGGTCATCGACAGCAGGTAGAAGCACAGTCCATAGCCGACCAGCGCGCCCAGTGTCGGCGCCAGCCGGCTCATGCCGTCGGATGCCTTCAGCAGCGACGTGGCAATTACTTCCAGCACGATGGCAGCGGCAAGGTAGAGATAGGGATTCATTGAGC
This sequence comes from Stenotrophomonas sp. INTA L402-1, assembly GCF_059295135.1. Classification (NCBI taxonomy): domain Bacteria; kingdom Pseudomonadati; phylum Pseudomonadota; class Gammaproteobacteria; order Lysobacterales; family Lysobacteraceae; genus Stenotrophomonas; species Stenotrophomonas sp. INTA L402-1. Next base: position 22,691 of record NZ_JCAFWP010000002.1, on the reverse strand, counting down.
GCTCCTGCTCACTGCGGGTCGCATAGTTTCAGGGCCTGTTCGGCCATCGCCAATGCGTTGGCGCGTTCTTCCTCGTCCAGCGGACGCCCATAGGCCGTGGCCCAGTAGCCATCGGCAGCGCAGCGCGCCGCATACAGTCGGGGATCGTTGGCTTCGCCGGCGAACTCGGCCAGCATCGCACGCTTCCAGGTACGCCAATGCGCGAGCAGGGCTGGTTCCATCAGGTTGCCCAGGGTCAGGCCGATGTCGTTGTCCTGTTCCTGCTGCAGCAGATGCTCGAAATTGGCCTGCACATAGGCGCGGCTGAAACGACCATGCCCTTCGGGGTTTTCCTGCAGCAGGGCACGTACCCGCGCTTCGAATTCGCCGATGAGCGCTCCGATGGCTTCATCCACCAGTGCCTGCTTGCTGCTGAAATGATGGAACAGCGCACCCTTGCTGACACCGGCGGCCTGCGCGACGTCCTGCACGGTCAGCGCGGCCAGGCCATTACGGCCGATCACTTCAATGGTGGCCTGCAGCAGTGACTGACGCACGCTGTCGGGCGCCTTGCGGCGCGAACGGGAGGGGGATGCGGACATGGCGGGAAGAAACCGACTGGACGGTACGATTGTAACGCAGGCGCGTGGTGTCACCGCGCTGCCGGCCAGGGCCGGCAGCGGAACCGTCATGCGTCGATGCGGGCGAAACGCGGCTGCGGTCCGTGTTCGCCCGGTACCTGTTCGACGAACATGGCATACGGGCGCACCCACAGGCCGCCTTCGCCATAGAGCGCGCGATACAGCACCAATGGCTCCAGCGTCTCGCTGCTGCGGACGATATCGAGCACTTCGTACTCGCCGCCCTTGAAGTGGCGGTAGCGACCCGGGGCCAGGGTGGGTAGCGGGCTCAGCTCAGCCATGGGGTGCGCGCCTCACTTGCGTGCCGGGCTGGCCGGCTTCGCGCAGTAGGCATCGATGGCCTCGGCGGTATTGGCCAGGCCCTGTGCCTGTGCCAGTTCCCACGGGCGTTCGCAACGCTGGCTGCGCTCGCACCACTGGTAGCCGGCCGAACCAATGCATCCGTGGGCATCGCGATCGCCGCCCACCTTCGGTATCGCAGACGAGGTGGTCGCCGCATCGGCACGTGCGGCGGCGTCGTGCTGGTTGGCGCACGCGGTCAGCACCAGCAGGGCTGGAATCAGAAGAAGCGCTTTCATCGGGCGGGCTCCGTGCCTAAAGCGACAGTGTCTGTCGCAAATAGCCCTCCAGCAAGCGCTCAGTGCATGGCGGCGCGGATCAGCTCTTCAATCAGCACCAGATAGCTGGCGACGAAATAGAACTTCAGCAGCGTCCAGCGCTGCTGCGAGAAGAAGGTGCGCATGTGGAAGGGGCCCCTGTTGGTGACGGTAGTGTGAAGCTCCGTCAACTCCGTGACAAGGGTCACGGAACGCCTTCACTAAACAGCCTCAGGGATGTGAGGGTTGGGAAGCGCCCGACCGAATCCTGAGGCATTTTCGTACAAATCTGATGGGCCATCTCCGACGCGATCGATAGCCTGAGGGTGTACTGGCACGTGGCCCTGCCGCCTGTCACCGCCTCTTTCCTTCCGCAGGAGCTTCTCATGATCTTTACTGTCCAATGCACTGCCCGGCACTGGTCCGTGTTGCATCCGAAGGCGGGTGACGCCACCCGTTACGCCCGCGGTGCCGATGCCTTCGACGCGGCCGCTGCGCTGGCCCTCGAGCACCATCGTCGCACCGGCCAGCGCAGCACGGTCCGGGTCGAGGCGCTCGGCAGCACCGTGGATGCGCTCCATATCGGGGAGTGACGCCACCGGCCGAGGCGCAGTCAGCCACGGTTGAGTTGTTTGAATGGGGAAAAAACCGCCGTGGTGCGCCCCCCTGTGCGCCGCGCCACGAATCCCGGATGCTTGCGCCATCGTATTCATCCGGAGATTCCGATGGGCAAGGCACTCACCTGGCGCACCCTGGCCTGCACGCTGCTGCCGATGCTGGCGGCCGCAGGCGGCGCGCAGGCGCAGAGCTATGGCTACGGTTATGACGACGATCGCTATGGCGGTCGTGATGGCGGCGGCATCGTCCGCTGCGAATCGATCAAGAACCGCAGCAATGAATGCCGCCTGGAAGGCCGTGCCCGGATGATCCGCCAGTTGTCCGGTTCGCCTTGCGTGGAAGGCGAGACCTGGGGGCAATCGCGCTACGGTGTGTGGGTCACCCAGGGCTGCCGTGCCGAGTTCGTTGGCGAGTACCGCCGTGGCGGTGGCTGGGGTGGTGGCCATGGCAACGGCTGGGGCAACGGTGGCAATGGCTGGGGCGGGGGTGAGGTGATCACCTGCCATTCCAACGGCCACCGCCAGGAGTACTGTGATGCCCGCATCCGTCGTGGTGTGCGCCTGGTGCGTCAGGATTCACGCAGCGCCTGCATCGAGGGCCAGACCTGGGGCTGGAACCGTCGTGGCATCTGGGTCAGCGACGGCTGCCGGGCGCAGTTCCAGGTGAATTGAGCTCGCCCATCGAAAATCAGAATAATCTGATACAGCTCACATTTTGAACGTCGTATCTTCTGTGATCAGGGCACCCCTGCGTGCCCCTGATCCGTCGCGATGAAGTCTGCCGTAACCGGCACGCCCGTCCCGCCACCGTCGATACGCTGCCTCAAGGAGTGAGCTGCATGTTGATCCGCCTGCAATGCGAGCAACGCCAATGGCGCGTGCTGCACCCGGACCGGCCGGAACCGATCGAGTTCCGCGATGGTGCCCGGGCCTACGATTTCGCTGAAACCCTTGCACGCCTCCACTTCGTCGACACCGGGCAGCGCGCTGCGGTGCGGGTGGAGGCCAGCGGCGCGTTCGTGGAAGCGGTCAGCTACGGCTGAGGGTTGGGGTTTCCGGCCAGATCATCGTTCCGGAGCCCGCTGTCCACGCACGGCGTGGATCTACTTTGCATCTGTCTCCACGCATGGCGTGGATCGACCCCTGTTCCGCAGTAGATCCACGCCATGCGTGGATCTACTGATGGTGACCGGCCTCAGCCTGCTGCGCTGAGCGGCGGGGTCCCGGCAGCCAGCTGCGGCCAGCGCTTGAGCACCGCCGCGCGGATGCCCGCTGCATCGATACCGGCTTCGGCCAGCAGGTCCTCACGGCTTGCGTGGTGCTGGTAACTGTCTGGCAGGCCCAGGTGCAGGATCGGGCGCAATACGCCTTCGGCGTTGAGCAGTTCGCCGACGCCGGAGCCGGCGCCGCCGGCCACCACATTGTCTTCGATTGTGACCAGGCCCTCGTGCTGGGCGGCCACGGCCAGCACCAGCTCGCGGTCCAGCGGCTTGATGAAGCGCATGTTGACCACGCTCAGACCCAGTTCGCGGCCGACCTGCTCAGCGGCGGCCACGGTGCTGCCGAAGGCGAGCAGCGCGACGCGGCTGCCCTGCAGGCGCAGCTCGCCCTTGCCGATTGGCAGGGTGGACAGGTCGGTACCGGCGGCAACGCCGGTGCCGGTGCCGCGCGGATAGCGCACGGCAGCCGGGCCCGGATGCTGCAGGCCAGTGCTTAGCATCTGCCGGCACTCGGCTTCATTGGACGGAGCCATCACCACCATGTTCGGCACGCAGCGCAGGAAACTCAGGTCGAGGTTGCCGGCATGGGTGGCGCCGTCCGGGCCGACCACGCCGGCGCGGTCGATCGCGAACAGCACGTCCAGGTCCTGGATGGCCACGTCATGCACCAGCTGGTCGTACGCGCGCTGCAGGAAAGTGGAATAGATCGCCACCACCGGCTTGCCGCCCTGGGTGGCCATGCCGGCGGCGAGGGTGACCGCGTGCTGCTCGGCAATTGCCACGTCGAAATAGCGCTGCGGGTATTCCTTGCTGAAACGCACCAGGCCGGAGCCTTCGCGCATCGCCGGGGTGATGCCGTACAGGCGTGGCTCGGCAGCGGCGGCATCGCACAGCCAGTCGCTGAACACATCGGTGTAGGTCGGCTTCTTGGCACCGGCCTTGGCCACCAGGCCCTTGTCCGGATCGAACGGGCCGACGGCGTGGTAACCGATCTGGTCGCCTTCGGCCGGCTCGTAGCCCTTGCCCTTCGTGGTCATCACGTGCAGCAGCTTCGGGCCCTTGGAGGCGCGCAGCGTCTTCAGCGTGGACAGCAGGGCCGGCATGTCGTGGCCGTCGATCGGGCCGGTGTAGTGGAAGCCCATTTCCTCGAACATCGTGGACGGCACGAACATGCCCTTCCAGTGTTCTTCCCAGCGCTTCACGAAGCGCGCCGGGTTGTTCTTCTTGTCGCCGAGGATCTTCTTGCCGCCTTCGCGCAGCGCATTGAGCGTGCGGCTGCCGGTGGCGCGGCCGAGCATCTTGGTCAGACCGCCGACCGCCTCGGAGATCGACATGTTGTTGTCGTTGAGGATCACCAGCAGGTTCGGCTCGGGCTCCATGCCACCGGCGTGCATCAGCGCTTCGAACGCCATGCCGGCGGTCATTGCGCCATCACCGATCACTGCAACGACCTGGCGGTTGTCGCCTTCGGACTGGCGGGCGATGGCCATGCCGAGTGCGGCCGAGATCGAGGTCGAGGAGTGGCCGACGCCGAAGGTGTCGTACTCGCTCTCTTCGCGCTTCGGGAACGGCGCGACGCCGTCCTTCTGCTTGACGGTGTGGATCTCGTCGCGGCGACCGGTCAGGATCTTGTGCGGGTAGGTCTGGTGACCGACGTCCCAGACCAGCTGGTCCTGCGGAGTCTGGTACAGGTAGTGCAGGGCCACGGTGAGTTCGATCACGCCCAGGCCGGCGGCGAAGTGGCCGCCGCTCTTGCCCACCGACTCGATGAGGTAGGCGCGCAGTTCGTCGGCGACCGCCCTCAATTCGGATTCGTCGAACGTGCGCAGGTCATCCGGTGTCTGGATGCGCGCGAGGCGGGGATAGCGGGCAGAGTCGATCATCATGTTCGCACTTGTTCTGAACGCCCATTTTCGCCCTCAAACGGGGGTGGGGCAAGCAAACGCCGCCGCCCGTGACAGGACGGTGAGGGTTGCATTTTCAGCGATTCAGGTGCTCAGTTTTGACCGCTTGGGCAATTGCGCCTTCAGGAAGGCCATCTGGTCGGCCAGGATGTTGCGGTTGGACAGGATCAGGTGCTCGATCCAGCTGGGCCGGTAAGGCACCGCCAGCAACGGCATTCCGGCCTGTTGGGGGGTGCGGTCGCTCTTGCGCGAGTTGCAGTGGAAGCAGGCGGTGACCACGTTTTCCCAGCAGTCCAGGCCACCCTTGGACAGCGGCATGACGTGGTCGCGGGTGAGCGTGGGGCGGTTGAACTGCTGGCCGCAGTACATGCATAGGTGCGCGTCGCGGGCGAACAGGGCCGGGTTGGTCAGGTTCGGCGTGGGGTCGATCGCGCGGGAGCGGGCGTGGCCGCGGGCGGCGATGATCGGGTGCAGGTCCATGCCGCTCTGCAGGCCGCTGAAGCGGTTGGTGCCGCCGTGGATGTGCAGGCAGGGATCGCCGAGTGTCCAGGCGACGGCTTCGCGGGCGTAGAGGCACGCCGCATCCTGCCAGGTGATCCAGTCCAGTACGCGTCCGTGGGCATCAAGCGAGAGCAGCCGGACCGAACCGGGGCGATGCAGCGTCGTGGCGTTGGGCGATGCTTCGGCGCCCGGAGCAGAAAACGGAGCTCCGGCTTCGATCAGACCCAAGCGTGTAGTGTCTGTCTCCATCGGGAGAACAGCTTATACCTGAATCATTGCGATTTGGGTATCGCCCCGAGGGCGATGCCCAAATCGCAATGATTCAGGTCCACGCATTCCTCCTATCCCCCGCACCTGTCGGTGCGCCCCCCCTTAGCAACCCAGCCCGCCGTTGGCGCGCTGGGTTGCCCGCGCATTCTTCCTAATCCCCGCGCCTGTCGGCGCGCCCCCTTTAACAAAAGGGGGCTTTTCTCCAGATGGATTTCGGTGGTTTCCATCCACGCATGGCGTGGATCTACGGTGTCGACCAAGGTCGACACCTACCAGCAGCAGAAATCTGTCGAGGGCGGGGTGGGTCCGGTTGCGGGGGCGTGAGCGCCATGGATGGCGCGACCGAGGCTACAGGGACGTACTTGCGCCGTCCCCCGCAATTGGACCCACCTCGCCACCCCGCAGGAAGCCAGCTCTTGCCGTTGCCGTTGCCGTTGCTGTTGCTGTTGCGGGTGCCGGCCAGCGGCCGGCACTACCGCGGGTGCCGGGCGCCGCCCGGCTCAGGCGCCGAAGCGCTCGTCGTCCATCGCCATCAGCGGGGCGGCGCCGGCCTGGATCGCGGCGGCGTGGGCGAGGGTGCGCGGCAGCACGCGGGCGAAGTAGAACCGTGCGGTCTCGCGCTTGCCCTGCGCGAAAGCGGCGCCGTGCGCGCTGGCATCGGCGGCCGCCACGCTGCGGGCCCACCAGTAAGCCAGCACCACGTAACCCGAATAGAACAGGTAGTCGTAGCTGGCTGCGCCGAGTTCGTCCGGATTGGCGGCCGAACGCTGCAGCACATCCATGGTCAGCTTGCCCCATTCGGCGGCCTTGGCGCGCAGCGGGCCGATGAACTCGGCCAGCGCTTCGTTGCCTTCGTTGGCCTTGGCGAACGCCTCGATCTCGGCCAGCATCAGCTTCAGGCCGGCGCCCTGGCTGGACGCGGTCTTGCGGCCGATCAGGTCCAGCGCCTGGATGCCGGTGGTGCCTTCATACAGCGTGGTGATGCGCGCATCGCGGGCCAGCTGCTCCATGCCGTGTTCGCGGATGTAGCCGTGGCCGCCGAAGCACTGCAGGGCGTTGTAGGTGTTCTCGATACCCCATTCGGTCTGGCAGGCCTTGGAGATCGGGGTCAGGAAGCTCACCAGGGTGTCGGCGCGCTCGCGCTCGGCGGCATCCTCGGCGTGGTGGGCGACGTCGATCAGGGTGGCGGCGTGCAGGGCCAGCAGGCGGCTGCCTTCGACCAGCGACTTCACCGTCAGCAGCATGCGGCGCACATCCGGGTGGACCAGGATCGGGTCGGCCGGCTTGTCCGGGAACTTGGCGCCGCTCAGGGCGCGCGACTGCAGGCGCTCACGGCTGTACTTCAGTGCGTTCTGGTAGGCGCGCTCGGACAGGCCGATGCCCTGCAGGCCGACGCCCAGGCGTGCGGTGTTCATCATGGTGAACATGGCCTGCAGGCCCTTGTGCGGCTGGCCGACCAGGTAGCCCTGCGCACCATCGAAGTTCATCACGCAGGTGACCGACCCCTTGATGCCCATCTTGTGCTCGATCGAGCCGCAGCGCAGCGCGTTGCGCTCGCCGACGTTGCCATCGCGGTCGACCTTGAACTTCGGGGTGACGAACAGCGAGATGCCCTTGGCACCCGGGGGCGCGTCAGGCAGCTTGGCCAGCACCAGGTGCACGATGTTGCCGGTCAGGTCGTGCTCGCCGGCAGTGATGAAGATCTTGGTGCCGGTGATCGAGTAGCTGCCATCGGCATTCGGCTCGGCCTTGGTCTTGAGCAGGCCCAGGTCGGTGCCGCAGTGCGGCTCGGTCAGGCACATGGTGCCGGTCCAACGGCCCTCGATCAGCGGCTTCAGGAAGGCCTCGTGCTGCCAGGCCTCGCCGTGCTGCTTCAGCGCTTCGATGGCGCCGTGCGAGAGCAGCGGGAAGTTGCCCCAGGCCAGGTTGGCGGCGTTGATCATCTCGTTGAGCGGCACGCCCAGGGTGTGCGGCAGGCCCTGGCCGCCCAGCTCCGGCGAGGCGGTCAGGCCGGTCCAGCCGCCATCGACGAACTGGTCGTAGGCCTGCTTGAAGCCGGGCGGGGTGGTCACTTCACCGGTGGCCTGGTCGAGCACGCAGCCGATCTCGTCGCCGACGCTGTTGAGCGGGGCCAGCACGGTGGCGCTGAAGCGGCCGGCTTCTTCCAGCACGGCATCGACCACGTCGGCGGTGGCGTCGGTGAAGCCCAGGCGGGCGAACAGGGGTTCGACCTTGAGCACATCGTGCAGGGCGAAACGGAGGTCGGAAAGCGGGGCGGTGTAGCTGCTCATCGGTACGTCTCGATTTGATCAGGGACAGGGGGAGCGGCGCCGGGCGCCGCGGCGGAAAGCGGGAGTCAGCGCAGCACGCCCGGGAGGCCCGGGGCCTGGTTGAGGGTGCTGCGGCTGCTGATGTCGAAACTGCGCTGCTTCTTTTCCTGCGGCGTGGCTGCCACCGTTCCCTTCAGGCCATAGGCCAGGGTGCGGTTGCTGGCCAGCGCATCGGCCACTACCAGGCGTGCGGCCGAGCTGGGCACCAGATTGACCTGGATGACGTCGGCCGAGGTGCCGCCGATGGAAATGCCCGGCGTGGCCTGCAGGGTGCCGGCGTCGCTGTCGCCGACGGTCAGCGCCAGCGCGACGTCATCGAAGGTCATGGGCATGGAGCTGTAGTTCTGCAGGCGCAGGGCTACGGTCCAGTTGCCGTCGGCGCGCACGGTCAGCTGCTGCAGGCTGGCCGCCGGTTCCGAAACACGCTTGACGATGCCGTTGTTGCAGGCAACAAGGGCGAGGGTGCACAGGACGATCAAGGCGATACGGAAGCGGTGGAGCATGGGCGCAGGTCCTCTGGAGGGGTGCGTTGGATAAGCATACTACGGCGTATGGTCGTTTGGATCGCCTGTGGCGACCCGTCGCAGAGGGTAGCGCGTGAAGATGGCGGCCGGGCGTGCGCGGCGCCGGATGGCGCGCGCGTGGTGCGCCGGATGCGGCGCGGTTCAGTCGGCGGGCGTGTCGCGAATCGGAGCCATCAGGCGCAGTGGGCCGAGGTCGTAGCCCATCGTCTCGGCTTTCTCTTTCAACTGTTCGAACCGGGCGCGATCCATTTCCGGCAGGCGCGAGAGGATCCACAGGTACTTACGGTCCGGCTCACCGACCAACGCCCACTGATAGTCCGGGTCCAGTGCCAGGACCCAGTAGTCCGCCCAGACCAGTGGCACCCAGCTCAGCCAGTCCGGCACGAAGCGCACCTGCAACTGGCCGGGATGGCCGGCAACCGGGCGTGCCACGCCTTCAGCAACCACGCGTTCTCCGTCGCCGTTGCGGCAGGCATTGGTGACACTGATGCGGCCATCGCGGCGCAGCCCGTAGTTGGCGGTGATCTCGCCGACGCACTGCTTCTGGAACGACACCGGAAGATGCGCGATCTCGTGCCACTGGCCTGCGTAGCGGTCGATGTCCAGCGTGTCGACTGCGCGCACCGGTTCGGCGGCGATCACCGGGGAGGCGGCCAGCAGCAGGCAGGCAAGCAGGGTGGGGCGCAGAGGCATCGGCAGGCTCCAGGCAGGAGTCCTGAGCTTAGGCGAGCGGCCACGGGCGCGTGTAAAGGTTCCATGCGCCGGCACCATTGCCGTCGTCAGTTGCGGCTACTGCTCGAACGGGCGTTGACTGCGCTCGTCGCCGTCAAAGGTAAGTGTCCGCGTATGCAACGTGCCGCTGCCCATATCCCATTTGAAGGTGTCCAGCCCTCCGCCGCCAGTTCCCTTGGAATGCAGGCGTACTGTGCCGCGGGTCAGATTGTCGGTCAGCAGCAGTTGCGCGGAGCCGTCGGCGTCCACACGGAGTCCGGCCCGGTCCCGCCACCGGTCCTCGCCCTGTCGCTTCGGGGCGTCCAGAGCAAGAGCGACGCTGTTGTCCTCGAACGTGCTCAGGCCGCCTCGCTCGGCGCCGGAAGCGTCGAAAATCAGGATGCCGGCAGCGCGGCTTCGTCGCCCTTCTTCTACGCTGTCCTGGCCAATCTCCACCCTTACCACGCCGTGCTCGTCGAGTACCTGCAGCTGCCGCGTGCTCAAATGATCGACGTGTAATGGGGCATTGCGCTGCGAAAGCAGCCAAGCCGTGACTGCGGCCAAGCCAAGCAACAATACGGACAGCCCGGCAACCAGCCATTGCAGGCGTCGCAGCGATTGCTGTAGTTGGGACAGGGAAGGGGTGTCATCCATGTCATCAGTGCTCCATGCAGTGAACCAAGAACGGTACTACAGAGACGGCAGGCACGGTCGCGCAAAAAAAAAGACCTGCATTTCTGCAGGTCTCTGAAGATGGTGGCCGAAGACGGAATCGAACCGCCGACACGGGGATTTTCAATCCCCTGCTCTACCAACTGAGCTACTCGGCCAAATTGTGTGGCAACCGTGATCAAACCCGGTTTCCGGAAAAAAAAGACCCGCATTTCTGCAGGCCTTCGAAAGTGGTGGCCGAAGACGGAATCGAACCGCCGACACGGGGATTTTCAATCCCCTGCTCTACCAACTGAGCTACTCGGCCACATGTTTCGTTGCAGCGAGGTCGCTGCCAAGGACGCGTATATTACGGAGGTCGGCTGCCTTCGGCAAGCGTTTTGCCAAGATTTCTTCACATTGCCGTCTGCGCGCTCGCAAGTGCTTGATCCTCCGTTCTGGGGCGGGGCGTGGCCAGTCGATCATCGTCTGCGGTGGAAATCAGCAGATCGCCGCGATCGCCAAAGCTGAAAGGGCAAGGGCTGCGCCGGACCCGCGCCTGTCCGGGTGATGGAACGCTGTTTTCGTGGCCGCCATCGGGGATGGCTGCGGCGTAGTGTCGGCACTCCTTTCCTGATGCTGGCAACAGCAGAGACCTGGCCATGTCCGATCCCTCGACCACCTCCCGCATCGTGCTTGCGTCGCGTCCGCAGGGGGCGCCAAGTGCAGCCAACTTCCGCCTGGAACAGGTTGCGTTGCCGTCATTGGCCGATGGCGAGGTGCTGCTGCGCAACCGCTACCTGTCGCTGGACCCGTACATGCGTGGGCGCATGGACGAGGGCCCCTCGTATGCCGCGCCGGTGGCGGTGGGCGCGGTGATGGAAGGGCAGACCGTGGCCGAGGTGCTGCAGTCCAACGCCGAGGGCGTAGCCGCAGGTGAGCTGGTGCTGGCGCCGGGTGGCTGGCAGACCCACGCGGTGCTGCCGGCCAGGGCACTGGGGCGCCGCCTGGACCCGGCCGGACTGCCGCTGAGTACCGCGCTGGGCGTGTATGGCATGCCCGGCTTCACCGCCTATTCCAGCCTGCATGAAATCGCCCGTTTGAAGCCGGGCGAGACGCTGGTGGTGGCTGCCGCGACCGGGCCGGTGGGCGCGACCGTGGCCCAGCTGGCCAAGCTGCAGGGCGCGCGCGTGGTCGCCATCGCCGGCGGCGAAGCCAAGCGTGCCTATCTTCAGACGCTGGGCGTGGACGTGGCGCTGGATCATCGCGCCGCTGATTTCGCCGCGCAGCTGCGCGCGGCGGTGCCCAGGGGTATCGACGTGTATTTCGAGAACGTGGGCGGGCATGTGCTGGATGCAGTGCTGCCGCTGCTCAACGACTTCGCCCGCATTCCGGTGTGCGGCACCATCGCGACCTACAACGAGCGGGGCGTCGAGCAGCCCGGCCCGGACCGGTTGCCCGCACTGTTCAGCCAGATCCTGCGCCAGCGCCTGACCGTGCGCGGTTTCATCGTGCACGACTTCAACCACCTGTGGCCGGAGTTCGAACGCGAGATGCCGCAGTGGCTGCGCGACGGCCGCATCCAGTACCGCGAGGATGTGGTGGAAGGGCTGGAGAATGCACCGGAGGCGTTCTTCGGGCTGTTGCAGGGGCGCAACTTCGGAAAGCTGGTGGTGAAGCTGGATTGAGCGTTCGCCGGGATTCGCCGGGCATGGCCCGGCGCTACCGCGCGGTGTGCCGACCAAGGTCGGCAGCTACCGGGTTGCATCAGCCGTTGGCTGCCTTTTCCCGGCGCAGCAGTTCGCGCTTGCGCGCTACGCCCCAGGCATAGCCGGACAGGTCGCCATCGCGGCGCACCACGCGGTGGCAGGGCACGGCCACCGCCAACGGATTGCTTGCGCATGCGCGTGCGACGGCACGGCTTGAGCGCGGCGCGCCGATACGCGCGGCGATATCCGCATACGAGGCAGTCTGCCCGCGCGGAATCTGCTGCAGTGCCTGCCACACCCGTTGCTGGAACGCGGTGCCACGGATATCCAGCGGCAGCGTGGCGCCTCGCGAAGGATCCTCGACCAGGCCTACGACCTGCGCCACCAGTTGCTCGTAGCCCTGGTCGGCGCCGACCAGTTCGGCTTGGCGGAAGCGTTGCTGCAACGACTGCAGCAGTGTCTCCGGATCGTCGCCGAGCAGGATCGCGACCACGCCGGTCCCGCTGCTGGCCACCAGCACGCTGCCCAGTGAGCTTTCGGCAAGCGCGAAGTGGATGACTTCGCCGCGCCCCCCTGCGCGCCATTGCTTGGGCGTCATGCCCAGCAATTTCGGTGCGTTCTCGTAGAAGCGTCCACTGGAACCGAAGCCAGCATCGTGGAAGGCGTCGGTGATGCGTTCCTGTTGTTCCAGCCCAGTGCGCAGGCGGTCGGCGCGCAGCGCGGCGGCGTACTGCTTGGGGGTCAGCCCGGTGGACTGCTTGAACAGGCGATGCAGGCGCGTCGGGCTGCAGCCAGCGATATCGGCCAGTTGCTGCAGCGAGGGTTCGTCGAGGCTGGCCTGCAGGTGCCGGCAGACCCGTTCGATGCGGTCATCGAGGGCGGTGGTGGCGGTACTGTCCATGGCCGGATTCTGGCACGTGCCGGTGCTGCGGAAACTCCGTTTCCTGCACTCACCTGTGAGGCCCGGAAACGGAGTGTTGGCGGGCCGAAGGCACGGCATCGTGGCGGCCACTTCACAACCGGTACCACGACCATGCGCCTGAACAACAAGATCGCTCTCATCACCGGTGCCAGCGCCGGTATCGGCCGCGCCAGCGCGCTGCGCTTCGCCGCCGAAGGAGCAAAGCTGGTGCTCAACGCACGGAGGCCGGAGCCGCTGCAGGCGCTGGCCGAGCAGATTCGCGCTGCCGGTGGCGAAGCCGTGGTGCATGCCGCCGACGTGGCCAACCCGGGCACGGCGCAGGCGCTGGTCGATCTGGCCCAGCAGTCATTCGGCGGCCTGGACATCGCGCTCAACAATGCCGGCATGCTCGGCCCGGGCGTGCCGGCGGCGGAGTTTCCGGTGGATGCCTGGCGCGAGGTGATGGCCACCAATCTCGACGCCGCCTTCCATGCGGCACGCGCGCAGCTGCCGGCACTGCTGGCGCGCGGCGGCGGCTCGCTGGTGTTCGTCGGTACCTTCGTCGGCCACACCGTGGGATTCCCGGGCATGGCGGCCTATGCGTCAAGCAAGGCCGGGGTGATCGGCCTGAGCCAGGTGATCGCTGCCGAATACGGTGCGCGCGGTGTGCGCAGCAACGTACTGCTGCCCGGTGGCACCGATACGGAGATGGGCCGGCAGGCCGCACCGACCGGCGATGCCCGCGACTTCGTGCGCTCGCTGCACGCACTCAAGCGCCTCGCCGAGCCGGAGGAAATCGCCAATGCGGCGCTGTTCCTGGCCAGCGATGAGAGCAGTTTCGTTACGGGTACCGCGATGCGCGTGGAGGGTGGGGTGTCGATCACCCGTACCTGAGCGCGGTCACGTGCGTGGTGAGTAGCGAATGCCGCTGCTGGCCATGAAGCCTTTCGGATCGAAACGGGCCCAGGCTTCGCCCCAGTTGAACCGGGCGCAGCCGCCGGCCAGTTTTCGCCCCAATGCCGTGGCCAAGGTGCGGCGCATGAACGCGACTTCGGCATCGATCGCTGCCTGGGTTGGCCAGCCGTCTTCCAGTGTTGCACCGGGTAGATCGACGCCCATCGTCACCATGTCGAGCTGTTGCCCGTGGAAGCACAGGCTGATGCCAGCGGGCGCACCGCCCAGGCTGAGCCGGTGCAGGCTGAGCCAGTGATAGCCGGTGCCGACATCACGCTCCCCACTTACCAAAGCGGTAAAGGCGATGCGCGCTTCATCCAGTGAGAGCGTGGAGCAGATCAAGGCCGGCAGATTGCCGAGCTGGATGCTGCCGTCGGTCGCATCGAGGCGCATCGGCACGGCGTGTGCTGCGTGCTGGACAGAAGAGGGCATGGCATACCGGTGGGCGTGGTGCCTCGGATTCTGGCTGCACGGGGGCCGCAGCGGCAAGCCAGTGCCTGCACATGACGTTGGCACAGGACTGACCTGTGGCTTACCCGGCAACCTCTAGCGTGATGGGCAACGTTGGCGTTCCGCCGGCGAGGGAGATTTCAATGAACGAGCGAGGCAAGGATCAGGACCCGAAGCAGGGCATCCAGGAAAGCCGCCAGGACAGGAAGCAGGACGACGTGGCCAAGCAGCGGCCGGGGCAGCGCGATCAACAGGTGCGCGATACGCACTCGCGCAGCCCGCAGCGCAAGGACGGCGGCGAGGAGCCGGCCTGAGCCGCGGGCGCTGAAAAGAAAAAACCCGCAGATCACGGAGATCTACGGGTTCTTCTGAATAGTGGTGGAGCCAAGGAGGATCGAACTCCTGACCTCGTCATTGCGAACGACGCGCTCTCCCAGCTGAGCTATGGCCCCACGGCAGGGCTTCAGTCTAGCCAAGCGCCTGCCGCTTGCCAAGCCGATCAAAGGAATTCCATGTCGAGACGCGAGGCACATCAGCGGGTGACTGTGCCGAAACCGCTTGTTTCACCGGGTTTGGGTGCTGCGCAACGAAATCGTAACAATTTGGGGGATAATGGCGGCTTGCGCAGTTATCCTCCTTTTTGCCGCCCGGCTCGCGCAGGCCGCACGGACGCCTCCTCAGAGCATTTCATGCCCTCCCATTCCGATTCCCGCCGCCTGTCGGGTATGTCGTCTTCCTTTGTTTCCTTCCGCCGCCATCCGCTGGCCCTGGCCTGTGCCGGCCTGGCCCTGGTCGGCAGCTTCGGCGCCGCCGCACAGGACAGCGCGCCGACCCCGACCGGCCTGGACACGATCACCGTGACCGCCGAACACCGTGAGCAGAACCTGCAGGAAGTGCCGGTCTCGGTGGGCGTGGTGCAGGGCGAGCGCATGCGCGACTTCACCGCCGGCGGCGACGACACCCTGCTGGCGCTGTCCGGCCGCGTGCCGAGCCTGTATGCGGAAACCACCACTGGCCGCATCTTCCCGCGCTTCTACATCCGTGGCCTGGGCAACATCGACTTCTACCTCGGTGCCTCGCAGCCGGTGTCGATCATCCAGGACGACGTGGTGCTGGAACACGTGGTGCTGAAGTCCAACCCGGTCTATGACGTGGACCAGGTGGAAGTGCTGCGCGGCCCGCAGGGCTCGCTGTTCGGCCGCAACACCACCGCGGGCATCATCAAGTTCGACACGCTGAAGCCGACCCAGGACTACACCGGCCGTGTCAGCGCCAGCTACGCGTCCTACAACAGCGTGTCGATCGACGGCGGCTTTGGCGGCCCGATCAACGACATCGCCTCGTTCCGCGTGTCGGCCCTGTACCAGCACCGCGACGACTATGTAGACAACACCTACAAGGGCCCGAGTGCCGACGGCACGGTCAGCCCGAAGAAGAACGCCATGGGCGGCTTCGATGACCGCAACGTGCGCGCGCAGCTGCTGCTGACCCCGAGCGACCAGTTCTCGATCCTGGCCTCGGCCCACGCCCGTGACTACGAAGGCACCTCGACCCTGTTCCTGCGCGGTGCGCTGACCAAGGGCTCGAACAAGACCGACGTGCCGCGCGACAAGGTCGCCTACGACGAAGCCGACAACAACCCGCAGGCCTACAAGACCTACGGCGGTTCGGTGAAGGCGCGTTACGACTTCGGTGCGATCGACTTCACTTCGATCACCGCCTACGAAACCACCTCCGGCTACAGCCGTGGCGACACCGACGGCGGCGCCGCGGTGAACTTCCCGGTCAACGGCGTGCCGAACGGCTACGGCCAGTCGATGGGCCGCATCCGTGACCTGGACCAGTGGACCCAGGAATTCCGCCTGGCCAGCCATGACGACAGCGCCCTGCAGTGGCAGGCCGGTGCGTTCTACTTCAACGGCAGCGACACCACCGACTTCTACCAGCGCGCCTGGTTCCTGCAGGGCGCGGCCCGCAACCCGAACAACTGGGTGCGCCTGCGTAACAAGAACACCTCGTGGGCCGGTTTCGGCCAGCTGAGCTACGCCTTCAGCGACAAGTTCACCGTCACCGCCGGCCTGCGCCAGACCAAGGACGAGAAGCACACCCGCCTGCTGAAGACCGCGGACACCGCTGCCGGCGTGGTCACCTACAAGGGCCGCACCGACGTCAAGATGTCTGACACCACGCCGAGCTGGGATCTGAGCGCGATGTATCAGATCACGCCGGACGTGAGCGTCTACGCCAAGGTTGCGCGTGGCTTCCGCGGCCCGACCATCCAGGGCCGTTCGGCGGTGTTCAATGCCGATTTCACCACCGCCGATTCCGAGACCATCCTGTCCTGGGAAGCGGGCGTGAAGAGCAGCCTGTGGGACAACCGCCTGCGCCTGAACGCCACCGCGTTCACCTACACCGTCAACGACATCCAGCTCAACGGCAACGATTCGGACGGCAATGGCGTGCTGTTCAACGCCGACAAGGCCAAGGCCTACGGTTTCGAAGCGGACATGGAACTGCGCCCGATCCCGAACCTGACCCTGAGCGCCGGCCTGAGCCTGCTGCACAGCGAGATCAAGGACAAGCGCGTGTACGCGCAGGTCTGCGGCCTCAACGGCCAGGTGGTGTGCACCGTCGGCGACCCGACCATCAAGGTCGGTGCCAACACCTTCGCGCAGATCGACGGCAACCCGCTGCCGAACGCGCCGAAGTACAACGTCAACCTGGCGGCCCGCTACGACTTCCCGGTCAGCGACGCTGGCACCATGTTCGTGTCCACCGACTGGAACAAGCAGGGTTACACCAGCTTCGTGCTGTACGACAGCAAGGAGTTCAACTCCAAGGGTGACTTCGAGGGTGGCCTGAAGATCGGCTACTCTGGCAACTACGGTGCCTACGAAGTGGCGCTGTTCGCGCGCAACATCACCAACGAGAAGAACCTCAAGGGTGTGATCGAGAACTACATGGCCGCGGTCTACAACGAGCCGCGCACCGTGGGTGTCTCGCTGAACATGAACTGGTAAGCCTTACCCCGTCGTGTAACGGAAACGGCGCTCATCGAGCGCCGTTTTTCGTTGCTGGCCAGGCATCATCCGTGCTCAAGGCGTGGCGCTGACGCCCTTGCCCAGCGCTGCATCGGACGGCGCACTGGGGCCCAGCACCTGCAGCTGCATCGCCTCCATCCGCTCCAGTACCTTGCGCTGCTTGCCGTTGAGGCCGCGCGAGGTGATTGCGATGTGCTTGCGTGCAGCGTCCAACGGCGCGGGTTGGTAGTGCACCCTGAAGCGGCGCAGGGCGCAGCCCGTCAGCTTGTCGACCGGTGCGCAGTCGTTCGCGTTGAAATCGATATCGCCGTCGGCGGCAACAATGAAGGGGCTGAGCAGGATCTGCCCTTCGTGGGCAGTGAAGGCCAGTGGCGCGTGGGCCTTGGCGATGACCGCCTGGATGCGTACGGCAGGGATGTCTTCAGGGACGATCCTGTCATCCCAGTAGCCTTCGGTCGGGCGCGAGGTTTCGTAGTTCTGGGTGCCCCATGCCACGCAGTTGCCGGAAGCCACGTGCACCGAGATGCAGACCTGCTGGGAGTGCTGATCGGTCAGGACGCCCGGTGGTACCCAGACCTTCTTCCAGGAATAGAAACGGTAATCGACGTCGGCAAGGCGGGTGGCGCCGATGTCCTTCGATACTTCGTCCATCGTCCCCAGCGGCTTCAGCTTGGCCACGCGGGTGTTCAGGCGGTAGTTCTCCGCACCGTTCAGCAGATAGGTGCCCGGCGGAATCAGATGCACCTCGAACACGTCCATCAACACCGTCCGCTGCGGGCCGGTTTCCAGTTCGTTGGTGTTGAACAGCTGCACATAGCCCTGGGAGGGAATGTCCTTGTGCTGGAAGGACACCCGCGTCGAGAACCCGGGCAGGTCGGTCGAGCGGTTGCCCAGATGAAAGCCGGGGACCGGAGAGCCGACGCCTGGCCCGCCGTTGTGCACGACATACGGGGCCGGCACCAGCACGGCAACCAGACCATCGCGGGTGGCACCGTCAATGATGTCCACCAGCTTGGCTGTGTTCTCCTTTTCCTGTGCATAGGAAAGCGGTGCGGCCTGCCCAGCGCATGCCAGGACCAACGGGGTTAGCAGCAGTGCGCAGGCGGTCGCGATCTTGAGGGTCTGCATCGACGTCTCCTTGTCAGTACCGGCAAACCCTAGCACGGCCCCAGCAGGCCTGAGGTGCACGGCGCCGACGTGGTCCGGCGCCTTGTGCCATCAACGTGCCGGCAGCAGCGCCTGCAACCGCGATTCCAGTTCCTGCTGGCGCCAGCCGGCCAGTGCTGCCGGCCATTGGCGGCGTTCCAGATAGCTTTCCAGATGCTTGCGGGAGGCCAGCACGCCATCCGGCAGGCCCAGCTCGCGGCTGCGCTCGGCCACCGCGTCTTGAAGCTTCTTCACCGCCTGCTTGTTGCTGTCGTTGGCGGGTAGTGCCAGCGGTGCCCCGGCCTCATCGGCCAGCGGTGTGGACAGCGCCTGCCAGACCGCGCCGGCCAGCTTGCGCGGTGCCTTCGGGAACTGCTCGAACAGCTTGCCCAGCGCAGCCTCGTCGGCCGGTGGCGTGCGCGCCAGGGTGGCGGCCAGTTCGTTGTCCAGGATCCAGCTTCGCGGGCGGTCGCTGTTGCGTGCCTGTACATCACGCCAGCGCAGCAGGCGCAGCAGGCGGTGCTGTGCGGCCGCGTCGAGGAACTGCGCCGAGCGCATCGCCAGATGCGGCCAGCGGTCTTCGTCATTGGCGACGCTGGCCAGCAGGCGCTCGCCATCGTCGTGCAGCCACTGCTGGCGGCCGAGCGCCTGCAGCTTGGCATCAATGGCGTCATGCAGTGCGAACAGGTGCTCGACATCGTCGGCGGCATACTGCAGCTGCGACTCCGAAAGCGGGCGGCGCATCCAGTCCGAACGGGTTTCGCCCTTGGCCAGGGCGACGCCGGTGATTTCCGCCACCAGCTTCTGGTAGCCCATGCCGCCGCCGATGCCGGCCAGCGCAGCACCGATCTGGGTGTCGAACAGTGGTCGCGGCAGCACGCCGCACGCCCACTTGAAGGCGACCAGGTCTTCGCTGGCGCTGTGCATCACCTTGGTGATGGATTCATCGGCCAGCCACGGCGCCAGCGCCTCGGTCATGCCGGGAATCAGCGGGTCGATCAGCAGGATGTCCTGCCCGACCGCCATCTGCACCAAGGCCAGCTGCGGCCAGAAGGTGCGCTCACGGATGAATTCGGTATCCAGGCCGATGCGGGTCGGGCGCTGCTGGAAGTACGCATCCAGCTCGGCGGGGGTGGTGATCCAGGTTGCCACGGGTCAGGGCCTACTACTCGGGTTTGCTCAGGCAGGGGAGAATAGCCTAACGTCGGTGCGCGTCCGTGCCGAAGGAGGCTCTGCTTGCGTTTTTCGTTGTCGCCCGTGCTGTGCACCGTCCTGGCCTTGGCCCTGGCCGGCTGCACGCCGTCGCCCCCCACGGCAACGGACCGGAGTGCCGGGGAACAGGCGCGCCCGTCCGCGGACGCAGACAGCGACGAGCGCCCGCAGGCCGGGCAGGGCAGCGTGACCATCGCCGGTGAGGATGCCGCCGAGGATGTACAGCAGTGGACGCCGCCGCGGGTGGACCGCCAGGGCCGCAGCCTGGCCCAGTTGCGACGCGCCGCCGAGCAGGCGTTCGCCGAAGGACGGCTCTATGAGGATGCCGATGCCGCCATCCCGCTGTGGCTGGCGGTACAGGAAGAGGATCCGGATGACCGCCAGGCCCGCCAAGGCCTGCAGCGCGCCCGCGAGCGCCTGCAGCAGCAGGCGGATGCGTTGCTGGTGCGGCCGCTGAAGCAGCGCGAGGCGCTGGCCGAGGCCAGCCGCCAGGCGCTGGTGCTGCTGACCCTGGCGCCGAAGGACGAGAAGGTGCGTGCGCTGCAGGGACGGGTGGAGCTTGCCCAGCGGGTCGTGGCCTATAACCGCGCCGGCGAAGAGGACCTGCGCTCGGACCGGATCGGTGAAGATGGGGATGGGGCCATCGGCAACTTCCGTGAGGCACTGGCACTGGATGAGGACAACAGCCGCGCACGGCAGGGACTGGCCGCGGCCGAAAGTGGACTGATCCGCCGCGCCGAAGACGCGGCACGCACGCGTGATTTCGCCAGCGCCGGCACTTGGCTGGCCGAAGCGAGCAAGGTGCGCGACTCGTCGCCCACCATCGCCGACGCGTTCGAGCGCATCGAGCAGATCCGTGCGGCGGCATTGCTGCAGCTGCGCGATGACGGCCTGCGCGACCTGTCCACGCCGCAGGGCCTGAAGCCGGCGCGCGAGAAACTGGCCGAGGCCCTGCGCATCGCCCTGCCGGGAGACGCGGTGGTGGCCCAGCTGCGTGAGCGTATCGACCTGGCCACCCACTACGGCAGCTTCCGCCCTGGACAGGTGTTCAGCGACGCCATGCGCGATGGCGGACGCGGGCCGCAGATGGTGGTGGTGCCGCATGGCGGTTTCCAGATGGGCGCCGGCGATGCCGAGCCGGGCTCGAGCGATGCCGAGCGACCATCGCACTATGTGCGCTTTGATCGAGGCTTTGCGATGGCGATCACCGAGGTCACGGTCAGCGATTTCCAGCGCTACGTGAAGGCGACCAATGCGCGCCCACGGGCGACGCGGCGCGGCCATTCGGTGGTCTATGACGAACGCAGCGGCAACTTCATCCGCCGCAGCGGCGTGGACTGGCGCTCGGATTACGACGGTGGCCGCGCGATGGCCAATTCGCCGGTGATGCACGTCAGCATCCGCGATGCCGAAAACTATGCGGCGTGGTTGTCCGAGCAGACCGGGCGCAGCTACCGGTTGCCCAGTGAAGCAGAGTTCGAGTACGCGCTGCGCGGTGGCAGCAGTGGTCGCTACCCCTGGGGCGATGCCGGCACGCCGCCGCCGGGCAGCGGCAATTTCACCGGCAGCAAGGACGTGTCGCCGTCCGGGCGGCATTGGCACAACGCCTTCATCGGCTATGGCGATGGCTGGTGGGGGCCAGCACCGGTAGGGAGTTTCCAGGCCAATGCCTTCGGCCTGCACGACATGGGCGGCAATCTCAGCGAATGGGTGGCCGATTGCTGGCATGCCAGCTACCGGCGCGCGCCCTCCGATGGCGCCGCCTGGTTCAACCCGGGCTGCCGCGCACGGGTGATCCGGGGTGGCAACTGGGCCAATGCGCCGGAGCAGACCCGTGCCGCCTGGCGGCAATCCCAGGACTCGGATACCACCAACGCGCGCATCGGCTTCCGCCTGGTGCGCGGCATCTGATCGGCGGCCGGCTTCACCCGCTGCTGGCATCGGCGCACTAAGATTGCGCCGTGCCCGCCGGCCGGCGGGGCCCGCTGGAAGCCGACCCGATGCGCAATGATCCCTTCTCCCGCTCGCCGCAAGGCCCGCAACGGCGTGGCCTGTTCGGCAACATCCGCTGGTGGGTGCTGTTGCTGGCCGCCGGCTATGCGGTCTTCTACTGGTTTTCCAACCGCACGGTGGATCCGTATACCGGCGAGAAGGTGATGATCGACAGCAGCCTGGATGCGCGGCAGGAGACCGCTTTGGGGCTGCAGGCCTACCAGCAGATCCTGTCGCAGGAACGGCCGATGGATCCCAATGCGCCGATCGCGCGCGATGTGCGTGACATCGCCCAGCGGCTGATTGCCAAGGTCGATGTGGTGGAGACCGCGCTGGCCCAGGAGCACGGCGTGCAGCCGGCGCATTTCGCGCGGGATTTCCAGTGGGAAGTGAATGTGATCCCGTCCGAGCAGGCCAATGCGTTCTGCCTCCCGGGCGGCAAGATGGCGGTCTACACCGGGCTGGTGCCGGTGGCGCGCACCCGCGATGCGATGGCGGTGGTGATGGGCCATGAGATTGCCCATGCGCTGCTGCGCCACGGTGCACAGCGGATGGCCCAGCAGAAGCTGACCCAGATCGGGCAGGTGGCCGGTGCCGCCAGCGGCATGGATGCGCAGCAGCAACAGATGATGATGTCGGCGATGGGTTATGGGTATCTGCTGCCGTATGCGCGCAGCCACGAGACGCAGGCCGATGAAGTGGGGCTGATGCTGGCCGCAGCGGCGTGCTTCGATCCACGCGAGGCGGTGCCGCTGTGGCAGCGCATGGGCCAGGCCAGCGGTGGCCAGGCGCCGCCGGAATTCTCCTCGACCCATCCCAACCCGGGTACCCGCATCCAGAACCTGCAGGCGCTGATGCCGAAGGCACTCGAATACCGGCAGAAGTTCTGCGAGCAGGCAAAGTAGAGGGTTGTTCGGCAGGGCTGCGCCCTGCACCTGCCGAAGCAACAGCAACAGCGTGCATTCCGTGGGATGGCGGGGTGGGTCCGGTTGCGGGGGCCGCTGCAAGTACGTCCATGTAAGCTCGGTCGCCGCATCCATGCCGCGGACACTCCCGCAACCGGACCCACCCCGCCTTCGACAGATTCTCGCGACCTGCAGTAGATCCACGCCATGCGTGGATGCTCTTCGATCTCAATTCGAAATATTCGACTCCGATGGAGATCCATCCACGCATGGGGTGGATATACCGTGTCGACCAAGGTCGACAACTACCAACAGCCTCCGGAATCTGTCAGAGGTGGGGCGGTGTCGGAGTGCGGGGTGTCAGCCGCATGGATGCGGCTGCCAAGCTTACAGGGACGTACTTGCAGCGTCCCCGCACCTGTCTCTTATACACATCT